>JBKDSY010000095.1:0-33606 GCA_046340755.1 Cyanobacteriota bacterium | reverse complement strand
TGTGCGAGCGGGAGGATGTCTACGTGCTGCGGGGAAAGATCCAGATGGATGATGCTTACCTTGGCGGAGAACGCACGGGCGGCAAGGTAGGACGGGGCTCGGAGAACAAGATACCTATCGTGGCAGCCGTTTCCCTGAACGAGGCAGGCCACCCGATTCACGCAAAAATCACACCTGTGGCTGGGTTCAGTTCGGATGCAGTTGGTGCGTGGGCCAGAGAGCACTTAGCTCCCGACTGCACAGTACTCACCGACGGACTGGCCTGCTTTCGCTCCGTCACAACAGCAGGCTGCAGTCATGAGCCCGTTGTTACCAGCGGGAAGCACCCCAACGATCTGCCGCAGTTCCGCTGGATCAACACGCTGCTCGGAAACCTCAAAACAAGCCTCAGCGGCACCTTTCACGCCTTCAACTATGAGAAGTACGCCAGGCGGTACCTCGGTGGCTTCTGCTTCCGCTTCAACCGACGATTCTCGCTCGCTGCGATGACAGAGCGTATTGCCAATGCGGTCTGTTGCTGTATCCCTTGCACCGAGCGGGATCTCAGGGTTGCGGAGTCTTATGGGTAATCAAGAAGAGGAAAATGTTGGTCCGCCGCGACAGTCACAGACACTCGTTTGAAACGTTACCCAAATTCAACTAGCTTTAAGCGCAAAATTTGTGCCCAACAGTTCAGCCAAGGCTTTTTGCTGAGGAGAGGGAGAAATCTTGTCTTGGCGACGAACGTCAGTGATTAACCAATCCAAGGCAGCTTCCTGTAAGTCAAAATGATCTCCGTTGCGATCCACGCAGTAGCGACCGTAAACCAGCTTTTCGACAAGATTCACACCTGGACCAATACGTGAATAGTCAAAAATAATCGAATTATCGATGGTTGCACCTTCACAGATATGGCAACTCGGGCCAATCATGGCAGGACCAACAATCGTGGCACCGTCCTCAATTTTTGTCATTCCTCCAACATAAATCGGCCCCTTCACATTAATTTTATCCCAGTTGGCAGCCACATTTAGGCCTGTATAGATACCAGGCCTTACCTGTATCCCAGGAACTTGTACCTGCCGCACGTCGCCTTGGAGGACACTACGAATAGCCTGCCAATAATCAGGAACTTTTCCAATATCAACCCATTCAAATTCCATTGGCAAAGCGTAAAATGGTGCTCCAGCCGCAACAAGCCTGGGGAACAGATCTGAACCAATATCAAACGGCTCGCCAGAAGGAATAAAATCCAGGATTTCAGGCTCAAATATATAAATACCCGTATTAATCATGTCGCTTGCCGCATCATCCACAGCAGGTTTTTCCTGAAAGGACAGAACACGACCCTCAGCATCAGTGACCACAACCCCATAGCTACTGACCTGTTCGCGTGGCACACGTTTGGTGATCAGGCTTGCCATGGCTCCCTTCGACTTATGACGTCTCACGGCCTCTGTCAGATCCAGATCAATCAAAGCATCACCACAAAGGACGACAAACGTGTCGTCGAAAAAGGCCTGGAAATCCTGAATGCGTTTGATGCCGCCTGCGGAACCCATGGCTTCACCAATTAACTCACCATCTTCAATACGACCCTCGAAACTATAGGCAATCTGAACCCCAAAGCGCTGCCCATCACGAAAATAATTTTCAATTTCCTCAGCTAAATGAGAAACGTTGACCATGATTTGATCGAAACCATGCTCTCGCAGAAGCTCCAACAGAAACTCCATCACAGGTTTCTGGAGGATCGGAATCATCGGCTTGGGCGTGGTGTGGGTAATCGGGCGAACCCTCGTTCCCTTTCCAGCCGCGAGAATCATCGCCTTCATTCGTAGGCGCTTTTCAAAAAGAATGTGTCGATCTTACGGCCTCTCTCAAGCTGCGATCGCTTCCGGAGCCGGCAGGGAAGCTGACCCCTCCATGGGGGAATCCGCTTCAGGCGGGTCCATCACCGCCCAGAGGCGCCTCAGGCTGAGGGGACCAAACAGCCCGCCCTCCTGAATCAACTCCACCCTGCCCTGGGCGCTGAGAAACAGGAGGGCCCAGAACACGCCGACCCGATCCCGGTCCAGATCCTCGTCCGCTTCTGCCTCCAGCCAGCTTCCCCAGGCCGCCACCAGGCCATCAAACGTCAACCAGGACTGGGCCTCTCCAGGCCAACAGCACTGGATGAAGCGACTGAGGGCCGCTGTGGTCTCCGGCAGTTTTTCCCGATGGGCCAGGGCAGTCACCTGAGCAATGGCCGCCCGATCGCTGTAGCGGCGCCCGCGTCGCTCCCGTGGCCGGGGGCCATCCTGCTCAAGTCGCTCAGCGATGTCCTCCAGCTGTCGAATCAACTCGCCAAGGCTGACGGGCCGCTGTGAGGGGGGTGGGGCAACGGGGCGGCGCAGCAGCTGGCGCTCCGGTCGAAGCAAGGCGGTTGGCAGTCCAGCGCCGGAATCCATATCGTCCTCGGGTCCGAGGGCCAGGTCCTCGCCCTGCGGTTCCACGGGGAAGCTACTGCTCTCCAAGACCTCGGCCTTTAAGGCCACCAGCACGGAAGCCGCCAAAAAAGCTTCGCTGCTCTCCGCCAAATCCTGCTCAAACCGGGTGCCGTGGGCAAGGTTGCGAGCGGAATCATCAATGCGCTGGTTGAGCCGATCGAGAAAACCGTCGATCACGGCAATCACATCGACATCCCAAGGGTCGAGCTCACCACTGAGGGCAGCATCTTGCAACATCCGTATCGCCATGCGGGCGCCCGCTTCGGCCACTGCCACCCATTTGCATGAGGATTCCTTGCCAACGTAACTTCCCATCCCGGCAGCAGCCACCCCTCTTCACGGAAAAGTGGAGGGCTCTACGGCCCAGTGAGAGGTTTGCCCGGATCAGGGTTGCTTCAGGAACGGTCGTCGGTCCCTGGGGGAGCGGTGCTCTCACCTGCGGCAGGCAGCAGCCCTAGTTGGGCATCCACGGTGGCCCGATAGCGCTCGAGGTCGTTTTCCAACTCTTGGATCCGCACCCGCTGAGCATCGGGTTCACCCTCAACCTGGAGCGACTCCACTTTTCGCACCACTCCACTCCAAACCGCGTAGATCCAGGCAGCGGTGGCCCCCAAGCCAGCCACCAGAAGCAAGAGCGCGGCCAAGGGGAACGTGAAACTCACCCCTGGCAGGAAGCGAACCGTGGTGGGAGTGGTGTTTTCCAGGGTGAACATCACCATGGCCAGGCCAAAGCTGAAAATCAGCAGAAAGTTGAGCTGACGCATCGGCGGTGGCTGGTCATCCAGCTATTGACTTAAGGGGTGGAGAGGAGTGTTGTCAATGGCGGAGCCTGCAGGGCGACGGCTGGAAGACCAGCAGGCACCGTCAGCGGTCGGAAGACCCGTTGCACAGGGAAGGGGCCTGCCTTTGCCAAAGCGGTGGCTTCTTGATGCACCAGGGTCTCGATCGAGGCTCGGTAGCTGTCGGTCATTAAGCGTGGGTACAAGCCAATGCCTACGATCGGGACAAGCAGGCAGGAGATCACGTAAATTTCCCTTGGCTCAGCATCCACCAACTTGGTGTGAGCTATTAGTTCCTGGTTTTCCTTGCCAAAGAAAATTTCCCTGAGCATGGAAAGCAGATAGATCGGAGTCAAAATGACTCCAACAGCAGCAAGTATCGCCATGATAATTCTAAATCCAAGACCATAGGCTTCGCTGGTGGAAAAACCAACAAACACCATCAACTCTGAGACGAAACCGCTCATACCAGGCAGGGCAAGGGAGGCAAGAGAGCAAACCGTCCAGAGAGCAAACATTTTTCTCATTTTCTGGCCCACTCCTCCCATTTCATCCAATTGCAACGTGTGCGTGCGGTCGTAGGTGGCTCCCACCAAAAAGAAGAGACTGGCTCCAATTAAACCGTGGCTGATCATTTGAAGCATGGCGCCACTGGTTCCCAGCGGGCTCAAACTTCCAATGCCGATCAGGACAAACCCCATGTGGCTGATGGATGAATAGGCAATTTTGCGCTTGAGATTTCTCTGCGCAAACGATGTCAGAGCCGCATAGATGATATTCACAACCCCCAAAACAACCAGCAACGGAGCGAAGTTCACATGAGCATTTGGGAGGATTTGCACATTAAAGCGCAGAAGAGCATAGCCTCCCATTTTCAGGAGAATTCCCGCCAGCAACATGTGCACAGGCGCCGTTGCCTCTCCATGGGCGTCTGGCAACCATGTGTGGAGGGGCACAATCGGAAGCTTGACGCCAAAGGCCACAAGCAAAGCCAGGTAACACACAATCTGGAAGGTGGTGGCGAAATCCTTTGCGGCTAAAGCTGTGTATTCGAAGGTAGGGGCCCCGCCACCATAAAATCCCATCGCGAGAGCGGCGAGCAGGATAAACAGAGAACTGCCAGCGGTATAAAGAATGAATTTGGTTGCAGCATATTGTCTTTTTTTCCCTCCCCAAATAGCCAGGAGAAGATAGACCGGAATCAACTCCAACTCCCAAGCCAGGAAAAACAACAGCATGTCTTGCACCGCAAAGACAGCAATCTGCCCTCCATCCATCGCCAGAAGCAGGAAATAGAACAGCCGCGGCTTGAAGGACACCGGCCAAGCCGCCAGGCAGGCCAGGGCCGTGATGAAGCTGGTGAGGAGGATCAGCGGCATGGAGAGCCCATCAGCTCCCACGGACCAGGCCAGGCCTAGCTCCGGCAACCAGGTCACCCGCTCAACCAGTTGCAAGCCGTCATTGGCGGGGTCGTAACCATTGAGGTAGCCACCGACCGTCAGGAGAAACGTGAGCAGGGCCACGCCGAGGGCATACCAGCGCACCTTGCGACCGTCTCCATCGTCTGGCACGAAAGGAATCAGGAGGGAAGCGCCAATCGGGAGGAGGATCGCTGCGCTGAGCCAGGGGAAGGGCACGGAACTGGGCCAATCACTGTGAATGAGTGTAGAAATGCGAGCCGCTTCGATCAGGCAGCGGTGGGGGTTGCCACACAAGCGCTGTTCAGGGGAGGGGATGCTCGATCAGTCGGCGAGGGGGCAGGACGGGGGGTGGATCCGACGGGCTGGTGCAGCACCGAGATGAAAAATTTGAGATGAAATGGGCCGAGCCATGAAAATGATGACCGAATCATCACATTAATCAGAAGCGATTTTGCTAATTTACGCTACAGCCACCCATCCGAGCGAGAGGATCAACGGTCGATATATTGGGCTTCAAAATTAAATCAACCATATCATCTATCAAGAAAAACTCAAATGCCAAAGACGCTAAATAGAACAACTAAAAGTATCACCCCTGCAAACACGATCAGAGCATAAAACTGAGCCCGTCCGGTTTCGAGATACTTCAAACCCTCACCACTGCCAAGCGTGAGCAGTCCCGTGAGATTAACGACACCATCAACAACCTTGGAATCAACATCAAGAACCTGCTTGGCGAGTTTACGACTGCCTTGCACGAAAATCTTATCATTAATGATATCGAGATACCATTTATTCGCCAGGAAGCTGTTAACTGCGGGAAACCTACCGGCCACGATTTTACCGAGATCAAGCCGATGCAGGAAGTAGGCAACAAAGGCCAGGGAAATCCCTCCAACGGAGATCGCCACCGAAGCTCCTGCCAGCGGCAAAAATTCCCCCCATGAAAAGTGATGGGCCATTTCTGAAGCCACTTCGGGGTCAAGGGCTTTGGCAAATCGACTGTTCCAAGGGGTTCCCAGAAGGCCGATGAGGACAGAAGGCACCGCCAGGACCATCAGGGGAGTCGTCATTTGCCATCCGGATTCGTGGGGAAGGCTGCTGTGGTGAAATGAATGACCTTCGTCATGGCCGCCAGCCATCTCCTTGCCAGCCGCGGTAAGAAGTTGGGTTTTCAAGGCCTGATCGTTGCCTCTAAAAGTTCCTTCAAAGGTAAGAAAATACAGACGGAACATATAAAAAGCTGTCATCCCTGCCGTCAGAAAGCCTGCTGCCCAGAGAAAAGGGAATGTTGAAAATGCCTGACCGAGAATCTCGTCCTTGCTCCAAAACCCGGCCAGTGGTGGGATGCCTGCAATGGCGATACAACCGATCAGGAACGTAATGGCTGTGATTGGCATGGATGATCTCAGCCCCCCCATCAGCCTCATATCTTGAGCCAGCACCGGTTCGTGGCCCACCACCTCCTCCATGGCGTGGATCACTGAGCCAGAACCAAGAAAGAGCATTGCCTTAAAGAAGGCATGGGTCACCAGGTGAAACATCCCGGCCACCGGTGCCCCACAACCCATGGCCAGCATCATGTAACCGAGTTGAGAGACCGTGCTGTAGGCGAGGCCCTTTTTTAAATCTTGTTGGGTGAGGGCAATAGAGGCTCCGAGGAACAGGGTGATCGTGCCGATCACCGCAATCACGAGCTGAACGATGGGGAATGGTGCATAGACAGGCTGCAAACGGGCGACCAGAAACACCCCTGCGGCCACCATCGTGGCGGCGTGGATGAGGGCAGAGATGGGGGTCGGCCCTTCCATGGCATCCGGCAGCCAGACATGCAGGGGAAACTGGGCCGATTTGGCCATGGGGCCCATGAAGACCAGTAGGCAAAGAATCACAGCCACAGCTTCACTGATCTGGCCATCGGCCAGGGCCTGGCTCAGGCCAAGCCCCACCTGTTCAAAGCCAAAACTTCCCGTGGCCCAGAACAGGCCGAGAATGCCCAGCAGGAGTCCAAAATCTCCAACCCGGTTAACCACAAAGGCTTTTTGGGCCGCATTGGCGGCACCATCACGGTCGTACCAGAAGCCAACGAGCAGGTAGGAGCACATGCCCACCAGCTCCCAAAAGACATAGATTTCAAGAAGATTTGGACTGATGACCAAGCCCAGCATCGAACTGGTAAAGAGGGCGAGATAGGTGAAAAACCGCACATAGCCCTTGTCATGGGCCATGTAGCCATCGGAATACACCATGACCAACATGGCGATGGTGGTCACCAAGGCCAGCATCACGCCCGCCAGGGGGTCGACCCTAAAACCCATCTGGAGGCTGAAGGTGCCCGCACTGGACCAGTCGAAGAGCACCTCTCGGGGGGCTGCACCGGCAAGCTGCTGAGCCAGTACGGCGTAGCTCAGCACCGCCGAAGCTCCCACACAGGTGATCAGGAACCAGGCCACTGGTTTTCGCAACCGATTGACGGTGCGGTTGAAGCTCAATAGGCCCAGGCCTGTGACACAGGCCCCCAGCAAGGGAAGCAGGGGTATCACCCAAGCCAGGTCTGCAGCGGACATCCCCAGGATTCAACGTTCAGCAAGTGTAGGCAGAACAGGCCCTTGGATTCAGGCGCCATGGCGACTCATCCCAGCCAATGGGCCAGGGCCGTCCGGGAAAAGGCCGTGGCTACGGCCCCAATCCATCGGTGCGCCCACCACAGCACTCCCACCGCCACCACGATGCCCAATTGGGATGGCCGCACAAACTCCTGGATCTGGAGCTGCTGTCGACCAGCGATCACGGCCTGAAAGGGGAGAATGGATGTACTGGCTCGCAGCTCTTCAAAAGCGGGGCCAAACCGTTGACGAAGCCGGCGATCCCCGTGCCAAACGGCAAAGGCATGGTGAGCCATCAAGCCGAGGCAGGTGACCACCATGAAGCTCGTGCCGATCCAGAGCAGGTGGGTGGCGCACCACAACACCTGACCCACCGCCTGGGGGTGGCGCGAAACGCGCATGATGCCCGTGGAGTACAAACGCACCTGGGGCTTCACCAGGGCCGGGATTTCCAAAAGGTTGTAAGTGGCCGGGTAGAGAAAGAAAAAGCTCACGGCGGTGCCCAGCCAAACCACGGGCACGATCCAGGGTTGATCCTGCAGGTTCCAAAGGCGGTGGCCGTCGTAGCGGTGAGTCAAGAAGTAAGCAATCAGCAGTGACGCCGCGGGCACGCTTATGGCGGCAAACAGAAGACGCCAGGCCCTTTCCCCCATCCGGGCCACTCCCCAGGGGCGCAGGGCGGCCCCTCCGCTGTGGAGAACGGCGAACCCCAACAACAGGATGGCCATCACCCAGCTGCTGTGGTGGAGAGAGGTGACCATTGGACCGCGCCATCAAGCCATCGGGCGGAGGCAGTCTGCCAACCGGCCGCCCCCCCTTAAAGTTGGCTCTGACATGCCGGTTCAGCCAGCGGCCAACCCGAGGCCCCTTCCGAGGACCCCACCGAGGACCATCAGAGCCCATGGCAGATCTGCCCTTCACCCTCGATCAGCTCCGCATCCTCCGGGCGATTGCCAGCGAGGGAAGCTTCAAGAAGGCCGCTGACAGCCTTTACGTCACCCAGCCGGCCGTCAGCCTGCAAATCCAAAATCTCGAAAAGCAATTGGATGTGGCCCTGTTTGATCGGGGCGGACGCAAAGCCCAACTCACGGAGGCGGGGCATCTTCTGCTGAGCTACTGCGACCGCATCCTCAGCCAGTGCCAGGAAGCCTGCAGAGCCCTGGATGATCTCCACAACCTCAAAGGAGGTTCCTTGATTGTGGGAGCCAGTCAGACCACGGGCACCTACCTCATGCCTCGCATGATCGGCCTGTTTCGCCAGAAGTATCCTGACGTGGCTGTTCAGCTGCAGGTGCACAGCACCAGGCGCACGGCCTGGGGAGTGGCCAATGGCCAGGTGGATCTGGCCATCATCGGCGGTGAACTACCGCCTGATTTGAATGATCTACTGCAGGTAGTGCCCTACGCCAATGATGAACTAGCCCTAGTCTTACCTCCCAAACATCCACTTTCCAGGCTTCCTGAACTGACCAAGGAGGATCTTTATCGATTGGGCTTTGTCTGCTTAGACGCCCAATCCACGACAAGAAAAATGGTGGATCAATTGCTCTCTCGTTCCAAGCTTGATGTGGGAAGAATGAAAATTGAGATGGAGTTGAATTCCTTTGAAGCCATCAAAAATGCCGTGCAATCTGGCTTGGGCGCCGCTTTCCTTCCCGTCGTCTCCATCGAACGGGAGCTGGCCTCAGGCAGCCTGCACAGACCCCAGGTGTCAGACCTGCAGGTGCGCAGGCAACTCAAACTGATCAGCCACCCTGCCCGTTACTGCTCCCGAGCAGCCGAGGCCTTCCGCAAAGAAATCCTGCCGGTGTTCGCAAGCCCCGAAAGCCCCCTGCGTCAAGGCGCAACAGCAAGCCGTGCCCTCGATCCTGTGGGCACAACTCCCGGACAATGAATGGTGCCATCAGCATTAGATGGCACCACAACGATAGGAGAGCCCTGATTCAGAATTGATCCCCCTCAGGGGTGACGCCAACAGAATCATCCGCGGCACCTGCGGCGCCTGGCATCTGGAATTTATTGCCGGTGATGTCAGCCTGGTACACACAGCGCACAATGGGCTTGTCACGAATCGAGCCGATGTAGGCAAACGTGTTCATGCGTTGCTTGCATTCCCGCATCTGTTCAGCCGTTACAGCGCCTTGCTTTTGCAACACGGCCCAGTTTTCCCGGCGGATTACGCAGCCCGGTTGCAGGGTGGGTTGAGTCACAAAACTGCTGCTGGGGTTCATGGTGGTGTAAAGCTCGATATCCATCACAAACGCGCTAGCACCCCACTGCTTGCAAAACTCTGGATCCGGGACAGCCATATCCAGTTGCTGACTACTGGCAATGTTCCCCTGGTTGCCCTGGGTGGTGCTGGTCACTGCGCTGCCAATGCCGATTCCCACCACCAACACACCGGCCAGCAATGCCGCAGTGCCCACATTGAAGGAAGGCCCTCCCTGCCCCGAGCCACCTCCCGCACCTCCTCCCCCACCAAATCCGGGGCGACGGGGACGGTCCCAATCCTCTGGTTCTGGGCCACGCCGGTTGGGGGATCCGCGCTCGAATCGGGATCCCTGGGGGGGAACCGCCCAGGGATCCTTGTCGTCTCGAGGACCACGCCAGGCGCGCCGCTCCTGGGAGTAGGGCCGTTGATCACCAGGCCGGGGAGATCGCGTCACAGGGTCTCAGGGCTGCGGGGCTGACCCATGGAATAGTTGAGCACCCGACACTCCGGGTTGTAACGCAGTTCCCCAGCCTGCAGCAGCTGTCGAATCACTCCCTCGAGGTCCGAACCGATTCGGCGCAGGGTGTAGTCGTTGAGATCCTGCCCTGCACGGGCCTCCACCAGTTCCCGGAAGCGGTCCTGCACCTTGGCGACTGTCGGACCATCCCAGAGAAACTCATTATCGGGATCCAGGTCGAGGGTGAGCTGATCGCGATCGGGCACGAGGTCGCCGTTCTCCACCCGGGCGGTGAACAGGCGGACATGGCGGGTGGTCGATTTCAGCAGGGTGTCGGTCATGGGCTGAAGGGTGACAGGGGAGCGGTGGGCGGCGCTTTGAGTGACCCAACTCTAGGGAGCGGGGCGAGGGGCGCGGCCGGTCTCAGCAGCCCGATAAGGTTGCCCCCAGTGTTTCGGTCAAGCCATGCGTGTTGCCATTGCGGGAGCTGGCCTGGCGGGGTTGTCCTGCGCCAAGTACCTCTGCGATGCCGGCCATTCGCCCGTGGTCTACGAGGCTCGGGACGTGCTGGGTGGCAAGGTGGCGGCCTGGCAGGACAGCGATGGCGATTGGTACGAAACAGGTTTACACATCTTTTTTGGCGCTTACCGCAACATGCGCCAGCTCTTTGCCGAGTTGGGGATAGAGGATCGCTTGCAGTGGAAAAGCCACTCCATGATCTTCAACCAGCGGGAGATTCCGGGAACTTACAGCCGGTTCGATTTTCCCGACCTTCCGGCCCCATTGAACGGAGTGGCGGCGATTCTCTCCAATAACGACATGCTGAGCTGGCCAGAGAAAATTTCCTTTGGTTTGGGCCTGGTCCCAGCCATGTTACGTGGACAAACCTATGTTGAAGACTGCGATCGCTACTCGTGGACGGAATGGCTGAGGCTTCACAACATCCCCGAGCGTGTGAATGATGAAGTGTTTCTCGCCATGAGCAAAGCGCTTAATTTTATTGGACCTGACGAGATTTCCAGCACGGTTGTGTTAACCGCACTCAATCGTTTTCTCCAGGAGAAGGACGGTTCAAAGATGGCCTTTCTCGATGGCAATCCGCCCCAGCGGCTCTGTGAACCGATGGTCACCTACATTCGGGACCATGGCGGTGACGTTGTGCTCAAGCAGCGCCTCAAGTCCATTGCCCTTGAGGAAGATGGCACCGTTGCGGCTTTCCACATCGGAGGAGGTCCAGAAGCAGGTGAGCAGAGGGTGGTGGCGGACGCCTATGTCAGCGCTCTGCCGGTGGACCCCTTGAAACGACTCCTTCCCGAGCCGTGGAAAGATTTGCCTTATTTTTCCAAACTCTCGGGCCTCAATGGTGTTCCTGTCATCAATATTCACCTCTGGTTCGACCGCAAGCTGACGGACATCGACCACCTGCTATTCAGTCGCAGCGATCTTCTCAGCGTCTATGCAGACATGAGTAACACCTGCCGCGAATACGCGGACCCTGATCGCTCCATGCTGGAACTTGTTTTTGCCCCTGCCAAGGAGTGGATCGGCAGATCTGATGCCGACATCGTGGCAGCGACCCTAGAAGAACTAAAGCGGCTTTTCCCCCAGCATTTCGCCGTGGACAATCCAGCGATCCTCAGAAAGTCTATCGTTGTGAAAACCCCATTATCCGTCTACAAAACCGTGCCCGGCTGCCAGGATTTAAGGCCTGACCAAAGATCACCCATCAAGAATTTTTTCCTTGCAGGTGATTACACTATGCAACGCTACCTTGCTTCCATGGAAGGAGCTGTCCTCAGTGGCAAGCTCTGCGCCCAGGCCATCAGCACAGGAGGGTGAACGTGGCGGGTCTTTCTCCCCTGACCTTCTCGCCAAACTCCCAAGCCAGCTTGGGAGACGCCTATGAACGCTGCCGGCAGGAAACGGCGCAGTGGGCGAAAACCTTTTATCTCGGCACCCTGCTGATGCCGCCAGAGAAGCGCCGTGCCATCTGGGCCATTTATGTGTGGTGCCGGCGCACGGATGAGATCATGGACGGTCCCCAGGCCCAGTCCGTGCCCGCCGCCACCTTGCTCTCCCGGCTGGACGCGTGGGAGCAGCGAACCCGTGGCTTGTTTGCCGGGCAGGCCTCCGATGATCTTGATCGCGTCATGGTGGACACGATTGAGCGATTTCCCCAGCCGGAGCAGGCCTATCTCGACATGATTGAAGGCCAGAGGATGGACGTCACCAAGCATCGCTACGCCACGTTCTCCGAGCTCGAGCTCTATTGCTACCGTGTCGCTGGCACCGTTGGGCTCATGAGCCAGGCGGTCATGGGCCTGGATCCCGCTTACACCACCGCACCTTGGAGCGATAGGCCCGATCCCAGTCAGGCTGCCATCGCCCTGGGGATTGCCAATCAGCTCACCAACATCCTCCGGGACGTGGGCGAAGACCGTTCCCGCGGAAGAATCTATCTTCCCCAGGAGGAGATGGAACGCTTTGGCTACAAAGAATCAGATCTTTTTGCTGGCGTTATTAATGACAACTGGCGCAACCTCATGGAGTTTCAGCTGGCCCGTGCCCGCCAATGGTTCGAACGTTCAGAGGAGGGGGTTCGTTGGCTTTCTGGTGATGCGCGCTGGCCGGTGTGGGCATCGCTTCGGCTCTATCGGGGCATTCTAGATGTGATTGAACGCCAGAATTATGATGTCTTCAATCGTCGGGCATACGTGCCCACTGCCGGGAAGCTGCTCGACCTGCCACTCTCTTACGTTGTTGCCCAGGTTCATTAGGAGGGCTTGAGCCATTCCAAAAGAATTGGATTGACCTGCTCGGGGGCCTCGTCATGAGGACAGTGACCAAGGCCCGGAAGCACCCTGAGCTCTTGAATGCTGTCAAAATCCCTGGCCCATTTTCTGGCCTCGTCAGGAGATTCCCAGGGATCGGCCTCGCCCCAGATCATCCGCACGGGCACGGTCTGGAGATCTACAAGGAAATCCGGAGCTAAAACATCAGCGAACAGATTCACGAAACCTCGAAAACTCTCCTCGGCCCCTGAATCCATCGCTGGCTCATACAAAAGGGCCACCAGCTCATCGTCCACATTGGCACCAGTGGGGTAGGCCACCTCGAGCACTTGACGGATGAAGGCGGGTCGAGCCAACAGGCGGAAAAGGGAAGCCGTGAGCCAACGCTCCCGCACCATGCGCTTCAAGATCGGTCGGGTCAGCCGCTGCATCAGCGGCAGCTCCTTGACCCGGCGCTCATCCAGCGTGCGCTGGGCACAGTCAATGAGCACAACCTGCGCTGGCGGAAGGCCCCGTGTGCAAAGCACTTTGGTGGCGGCGAGGGCAACCACCCCGCCAATCGAATTGCCAATGAGGTGAAAGGGCCTCTCGGGATGGCGTTGACAAACGTGGGTGGAGATGAAGTCCGCCACCTGATCGGCCCACAGGGAGAAGCCGTAAGGCACGGCGCCGGGAAGGGGCCGATCCCCCTTCAGCTGGGAGGGTGGCTTTTCGCTGGCACCAAAGCCAAGGAGATCGAGGGCGAAGACGTCCAGGTCTTCCGCCAACACGGGAATGGTGTGACGCCAATGGCGCAGGCACGCGCCAAACCCATGGATCAAGACCGCCGCGGAGCCCGCATCAGAGGGTCCCTGATGCAGCCAACTGATCCGGTGGTCTTGCCAGTCCCAGACCATGGGACTGGCAAGAGCCAGCGTCCCCCGTTCAGACGCCAACGGTCTGGTTCGCCAGCAAGCTCTTCAGCTTGGCCAGTTCCCCGGCCCAACGGGGATCGGGGCTGTTGGCCTCCACGCTGTCGGCATGGACAACCTTGTCGGCGGCCTTGCGGGATTGCTGGGGAGCGCCTCCAACAGACCGACGATCATCTCGTGACTGGACCGGACTGCGGCTTTCGCGACGTTCTGAAATCTCAATCCGCAGCGGCTGGCCCGAAAAGTCGCGGCCATTGAGCTGGGCGATCAACGCCTCGGCCAGGTTGGGATCATCCACATTGGCAAAGCCAAAACCCCGGCAAGCTCCAGTGTCCCGGTCGTTGACGGCCTTGAAGCGGATCCCCTCTCCCACACCATCGAGGAGAGCCTCAAGCTCTTTGACATCAAAAGCGCTCGGCAGATTGCCGATGTAGAGACGAACACTCATGGAAGGGGTGGGAGAAGAGAATGAAAACTGTGCCGGGCGATGGACGACGTCATCACAGGAAGACGCCATTGCATATGGCAGTTAATCATGGCGTGGGCCGCCCCTCGTGGCAATCCAGTGGCGAGCGACCTCCAAGGTTTGCGGATCCGAGCCGGCATGGCGGGGAAGGCGGCCAAAGGCACGCTCGGCCGTGAGGTAGTCCAGAAGCTGACCGAGACAGGGACCGGGGGAGAGGCCAAGCTGGTGTTGGAGAGCCAGGCCATCCATGGGTGGCCGGGGATGAAAGAGGGGATCCTCGGGATCGTGCCATCGTTGCAGCGCCGCCGCGGCCAACGGGGGAGCCAGCTCCATCACCAGGGCCGGGAGGTCTCCGTCGACCTGACGGTGCAGCTCCAGCTGTTCGGCCTCCGGCAGCGCCTCGAACCCCCGCCCTTGCAGACCTGGCGCCGCCAGTCGCTGCCGCCAGCGCCTCAACTGTCGGCACCGTTGGCGGAGCTTGTTGCTGGCATGCAGGCGCCGCAGGGACTCTTCATCCAGCAACGCCGCCAGCCGGGCGATCGGCAGGGCCGCGTTGGCCTCCTTCTCCGTCAACCCCCGCAATTTGGCCTCCTCAAGGGTGAGATGGGCGGTGGGGGAACCTTGGCGCTGGCCATCGGTTGCCCCCCGCCACCCAGCCAGCAGCCCGCTGCGCTGCAACAGCTCAACTCCCATGGACCCATCGGGACAGCTCACGAGGCGTTGCAGCTCGACCAGCACCCGTTCCCCCGCCACGCCAGCCAGCTTGGCTCGATGACGCACGAACCACTCCCAGCTCTCGGGGGTGATGGTGAAGCCAAGTTCAGCCGCCAGCCGCAGACCCCGCAAGAGTCGGATGGGGTCCTCCAGAAGATTGGCCTCGGCAATCGCCCTGATCTGGCCCTGTTGGAGATCACCCAGGCCCCCAAGGGGATCCACAAGCCTCAGGGGCTGGTCGCCAATGGGCAGGCATAAGGCGATGGCGTTGAGGGTGAAGTCACGCCGCTCCAGATCAACCGAGAGCTGGTTGCCCTGCTGGCGAGCCAGGTCGATGGTCCACCCCTGCAGCACAAGCCTGCCGATGGACCGCTCCCGATCTAGCTCCACCGCCGTGCCTCCCAACTGGTGGGCCAACAGACGGGTGAGCTCCAATCCATCACCCGGCACCACGAGATCAAGATCAGGTCGCTCCCCCAGGCGACCCAGCCAGCCATCCCGCACGGCGCCCCCCACCAGGGCGGTGCCGGGGGGCAGGAGCCGCACGGGAATGGGCCAGGTGTCAGGGGCCAGAACCTCCCACAGCCGCTGGTGTGCCGAGGGGTCTCGCGCCAAAATAGCGGCGGATGTTGGATCAGGCGGCATGTGCATTTGCGTCGATTGCCACTGGATCGATCGCTGCCAGGCCTACCACGCGGTGGAACGGCAGCATGGGGTGGCCCACCTCAATCCACACCCTTCGTTCCGGCCAGAACGCCCCCAGGTGCATGTTCAGATTCGCCAGCTGCCCGGGGGAGAGGTGGGCATCGAGTGGGATGTGAGGGCCTGTAAGAGCTTTGCTGCCGATCCTGGCCACTGGCAACGACTTCGACCCAACGAGGCCGTCCCGGCATGAGGGCCATGGAGCAGTCTGAACAACCTGGCTGGGTGCTGGCCCTCCACAGTTCCAGCGAGGTGCTGGCCGTGGCCGTGCAACCCCTGGGCAGGCCTGAGATCCCGCCCAGAAGCCAAGCCTTCCCTTTGGGACGACAGCTGGCCAACGCTTTGCTGCCCTGCGTGGAGGAGGTGTTGCCGGCCCGGGAGTGGCGCAATCTGGCCCGCTTGGCGGTGGCCACGGGCCCTGGGGGGTTCACGGGCACGCGGTTGACGGTGGCCATGGCCCGCACCCTGGCCCAGCAGTTGGCCCTACCGCTGGATGGATTCAGCAGTTTCCATCTCATCGCCCGGCGACTGCTGGGGTCGGAGGCCGTGGAAAGCCCGTTGATCCTGATCCAGGAGCTGCCACGCCATGGCCTGGTGGCCGGGCTGTACCAGAGGGAGGCCTCGACCATCGCCGGGGTGGCGGAGCTGTGGGCTCCCCGCCTCTGGCGTGACGAGGGCGCACTGACAGAGGCCCTGGGGCACCATGCCCGTCAACCTGCCCAGACCCAGCTCCCGGAGGATGCCAAGGAGCTCCTTGCCTTCAGCCAGGAGGCGGCGCGATTGGGCCGAATCGGCCCTTGGGCCCCAGTCGTGCCCCACTACCCCACAAGCCCGGTGGGTGGACCGTGAGACAAGCCCGATCCCGCCGCCGCCGGCCCTCCCGACTTCCCCTGGTGGCCTTCACTCTGGCGGGTCTGGCGTTGGTGGTGCTCTCCCGGGGACTCTGGTGGCCGACCCCTCCCCCAGCCCAGATGATCCTGGTGCTGGGAGGGGATGCGGATCGGGAGCGTGTCGCCGCCCACCTGGCCCGCGCTGATGGCCTGCCCGTGGTGGTCAGCGGGGGATCCAATCCGGAATACGCCACCTGGCTGTTCCGCGAGCGGGAGGGTCTGCCCGCGGACCAGGTGCGGCTGGATTACCGAGCACGGGACACGCTCACGAATTTCACCTCCCTGGTGGACGATCTGCGGCAGGCCCGGATTCGCCATGCCCTTCTCGTGACCAGCAGCGACCACATGACCCGCGCCCTTCTGGTGGGGCGGATCGTGGCCGGCAGTCGGGGCATCCACCTCACCCCCGTGGCGGTGCCCTGCGGCCGGGCCTGCGTGACCGAGAGCCGTACGAAGATCTGGGGGGATGGCTTGCGGGCGGCCGTCTGGGTGCTCAGCGGCCGGGATCTGAGGATGTGGGGGCGATCAGAGCTGGCGGGTTGGTTGCGGCAAACAGGGGTGTTCTGATCAACCCCTCCTCCAGCAGGCGATTGATCTCCGCCTGGAGGGCCGCCGTGGTGGCCTCCAGGTCGGGGCGACGGGTGGAGGCGGGGGGAGAAATGGGTCGTCCGATGCGCACGTGAACCGGGACCAGGCGGAGCCCGCCCCCCCCGGGGCCAAGGGCACGGTGACTGTTGATGACCGCCACGGGGAGCAAGGGCAACCCCGTGCGCGCCGCCAGCAGGGCCGCACCCTTTTGGGGTTGGGAGACCCGGCCATCCGCCTGGCGGGTGCCATCGAGAAACACCCCTGTGGCCCAACCTTCCGCGAGGCGATCACAGGCGGTGCGCAGGGCCTCCCGGTCGCCGGCACCACGGGCCACCGGGTAGGCCCCACAGGCGCGGATCATGGACCCGAGCAGGGGAACGCGAAACAATTCTTCCTTGGCCATGAAGGCCACAGGACGTCGCAGGGCGCAACCCAGAATCGGCGGGTCGAGATGGGAACCGTGGTTGGCCACCACCACCAGCCCCCCCCTGGCTGGCACGTTGGCGATCCCCGCCGTGCGTCCCCGCAGCAGAAGGCGAAAAACCGGAAACACCAGCAGCCAACACACCAGCCGGTAGGAGAGCGTGGGCTCCGGAGCGTGGGCGAACGGAGAGCGTTTCATTGACCCAGGTCAGCGGCCGTGGCCACCTGGGCGGTCTCCAGGTCCGGGCAAGCGCGTTTGAGCAACCCACTCAGCACGTTGCCTGGCCCAATCTCCACCGCCGTGCAAACCCCTTCCACGGACAGGCGATCCATAGTCTCCCGCCAGCGCACCCCACTCGTCATCTGCCGCTTCAACCGTGCTTTCAGCGCCTCTCCGTTCTGCTCGGGGGTGGGATCGGCATTGCTTAACACAGGCACGGAGGCCTCGGCAAAGGGCACCTCATCCAGGGTGGTGGCGAAGTGAAGCGCTGCTTCCTCCATGAAGGGCGAGTGGAAGGCGCCTGACACCGCAAGCGGGATGGCCCGCTTGCAGCGCAGGGCGCCCGTCACCGCCGCCACTGCCTCCGGCGTGCCCGACAGCACCACCTGGGCAGCGCTGTTGTCATTGGCGATCACCACCCCCACCGTGGCCTCCACAAGCTCCCGCAATTGATCGGGGTCAAACCCGATGACGGCGGTCATGGCCCCACCACCGGCGGCACCCATCAGCTCACTGCGGCGCTGCATCAGGGCGAGGCCCGTATCGGCATCAAAGACGCCTGCGGCATACAGAGCCACCAATTCCCCGAGGCTGTGGCCCGCCACGATCTCGGGGCGACGGCCCTGGGCATGAAGGGCATCCACCAGCAGGCTTTCCACCACAAAAAGTGCCGGCTGGGTGTTGCGGGTGTCATGGAGGTTGAGCAGCCCCTCCCCCTCCAGGGATCCGGAACAGATGGCGAGTAGATCGCGGCCTAGCCGTTCGGAGGCGAGCGCGAACCGCTGGCGGGCCCCAGGCAGAGCCAGCACCGCCTCCGCCATGCCCTGCTTTTGCGATCCCTGACCCGGAAACACCCAGGCAACAGCCATGGAAAAAATTGCGTTGATGGGCTTGGAGACTAGGCGGAGGCCCCAGGGCCACTCCAACGCATCACCGCCGCACCCCAGCTCAAACCAGCACCAAAACCGCTCGTCGCCAAAAGATGGCCCGACCGGACCCGGCCATCCCGCACCGCCTCATCCAGCATCAGTGGGATGGTGGCGGCGGAGGTGTTGCCATACAACGCGAGATTGCTGAGCACTCGCTCCGAAGGCACGGAAAAGCGTTCCGCCACCGCATCCAAGATCCGTTGATTGGCCTGATGCAACAGGAGCCAATCCACCTGGCTGGCGTCCAGACCAGCGGCTTCCAGGGCCTCGCCAAGGACAAGGGGGACCTCGCGCACGGCAAATTTGTAAACCTCTTGACCATTCATGGCGATGGGCTGGAAGCCTCCCTCCTGGGTGACGAAGCCCCCCTGCGGATCCCTGAAGCTGTCTCGTTGAGCCAGGGTGAGGCAGGCATTGCGGCTGCCATCGGAACGCAGGCGGAAGGCCAGGAGATCGTCATCCTCCCTGGCGCAGCTCTCCAAAGCCACCGCTCCAGCCCCATCGCCGAAGAGCACGCAGGTGCGGCGATCGGTCCAGTCCACCCAGCGACTGAGCTGATCGGCACCGATCACCAGGGCCCGGCGAACACTGCCCGTGCGGATGTATTGCGCCGCTGTAACCAGGGCGAAGAGGAAACCACTGCAAGCCGCGGTGAGGTCAAAGGCCACGGCCTGGCGTGCCCCCAGGACGGCCTGCACCCGCGGGGCCGTCCCGAAGAGATCATCCGGACTGGAGGTGGCCAGGACGATCAGATCCAGGTCGCCCGGCTCCCAGCCCGCGTGTCGAAGGGCGGCAGCTGCCGCCTCCGCCGCCATGGAGGTCACCGTCTCCCCTGGCCCGGCCAGCCGGCGGGCGGCGATTCCCGTGCGGCTGCGAATCCAGTCGTCGGAGGTGTCCACCACGGCACTGAGGGCGTCGTTGCCGACGCTGGTGCTGGGAAGTGACCGTCCGGAGCCGACGACGGACACCCCCCGAAGGTCGGAAGGGCTGCGGGGGCTGACAGTGTGCTCCGACACCCGTGGCGCTCGGTTCGGATCAGTCAATCACAGGTGACCTCGGAAGCCTGCCCGTCGCCCAGGGCATGCAGGTCATCCATGACGTGGTGGCTGGCGGCGGAATGGGCCAGGCGCAGGGCGCTCACCACGGAGAGGGCCTTGCTGCTGCCGTGGCCGATCACACAGATCCCATCCACGCCGAGGAGAAGGGCGCCACCATGTTCGGCATGGTCGAGGCGCTTTTTGATGCGCACCAGGTTGCTGCGCAGGAAGGCCGATCCCACCTTGCCCCGCCGCCCCCGGGGAAGCTCGGCCCGCAGCACGTCCAGCAGCACGCTGCCCACCGATTCGAGGAACTTCAACAGCACGTTGCCCGTGAATCCATCACACACCACCACGTCAAACCGTCCGGAGAGCACATCACGCCCTTCGCAATTGCCGGCGAAGCGCAAGCGAGCATCGGCCATCAGGAGCGGATGGGTTTTGAGGGCCAGGTCATTGCCCTTGCACTCCTCCTCCCCGATGTTGAGCAATCCCACCCGCGGCGTGGCCACCTGCAGGACATCCCGGCTGTAAATCGTGCCCAGCAGGGCAAATTGATGCAGCCAGGCGGGCTTGCAGTCGGTGTTGGCCCCCACGTCGAGCACCAGCACCTGCTGGGCCGGGTCCTTGGTGGGGAACAGGGCGCCGATGGCGGGCCGCTCGATCCCCCGCAGTCGACCGAGACGGAAAATGGCGGAGGCCATCACGGCACCGGAGTTGCCCGCGGAATAGACGGCCATGGCCTGGCCCGACTTGACCAGATCCATCGCCATGTTGATGCTGGCGTCGCGCTTGCGGCGCACCACGGTGGCCTCCTCGTCCATGCCCACCGATTGGCCGCTCGGCACCAGTTGCAGCCAGCCCTTGGCCTGGGCCTCCTCCAGCTCCTGTTCCAATCCGAGGCTGGCCACGGCACGGCGCAGGGGATCCCGCTCCGCCACGAAGCGGATCCTCAGGGGCAGCAGGCGAACGGCACGCAAGCAGCCTTCAAGGATGGGGCCTGGGGCGTTGTCCCCCCCCATGCCGTCCACAGCGACCCACAACCGCTCCCGATCTTCAATGACAGGCCAGTCTTCCGGTCCACCCGCCCCCTGCTGAAGCCGCCTGAGAGGGTCGAGCACGAGGGGTTGGAGCACCGTGCCGGCCATGGTCCCCGCCATGGAGGTGGCCACACCAGCCACGGAGCCGGCCGCACTGGCCGTGTCCACAAGGCTGGTGACTGCGGCATTGCGTTTGTACCAGATCACCAACCGCCGGATGGTGCGGTTCTGCCGTTGACGCCGGGTTGGGGCCTGGCGCCCGGGGGATCGGAGGTGGTCAGGGTCCTTCGGGGGCAACGGAGTCAACGATGCGCTGGAAGAGATAGCCAGTGCCCCGAGCCGTGAGAATCAGCTCGGGGTTGGCGGGATCATCTTCCAGTTTGGAACGCAGCCTGGAGATGTGAACATCCACCACCCGGGTGTCCACGTGCCGCTCGGGGGTGTAACCCCAGACCTCCTTGAGGATTTCGCCCCGGCTGAAGGGCTCCCCAGAGCGGCTCACCAGCAGCTCCAGCAGGCTGAACTCCATGCCCGTGAGCCGGATGCGCTCATCGCCCCGGTACACCTGCCGCTTGTTGGTGTCAATACGTAAATCCGCCACCTGAATGATGCCGGAGTTGGGGATGCCCGCCACCTGTTCCTTTTCCACCCGCCGAAGCACACAGCGGATCCGGGCCTCCAACTCCTTGGGGCTAAAGGGCTTCACCACGTAGTCGTCCGCGCCCAACTCCAGGCCGGTGATGCGATCCGCCACATCCCCCAGGGCTGTGAGCATGACGATCGGCACATCCGATTCCTTGCGGAGCTCCTGGCAGACCCCGTAGCCATCCAGCTTGGGCATCATCACGTCAAGCACCACCAAGTCGGGATGGGAGCGGTGGAACAGTTCCAGGGCTTCCTCGCCATCGGAGGCTGTCAGCACCTGGTAGCCGATCATCGATAGACGCGTCTCCAAGATCCTTCGAATGCTGGCCTCGTCGTCCACCACGAGGATTGTCTCTTTGGCCGGGGAGGTCGCCGTCATCGCAAGGGCGCAGCAATTACAACGGATCGGATCTACTGAAAAGGCCTGAGGGCCACCCTGTTCACCGAAAGCCATTTTTCTTCACAAACAACCCTTGGCCCGTTCCACCTCCCTGTACCTCTGTCAGACCTGTGGGGCCCAAAGCCGCCAGTTTTTCGGGCGCTGCGCCGCCTGTGGAAGCTGGAACTCCCTGGTGGAACAGCCCACGACGGCTAGGGGTGGGCGAGCGGCCCCCCGGCGCCCCGCCTCGGAAAGCGGGTCAGACGCGGCCATGCCCTGGCGCTCCACGCCGATCCACCAAGTGGGAGCCCCCCCCCTTGCCCGGCTCGGCACCGGCTTCGGGGAACTCGACCGGGTGCTTGGTGGTGGCCTCGTGCCAGGGGCCATGGTGTTGTTGGGGGGCGATCCCGGCATCGGCAAATCCACCCTTCTCCTGCAAGTGGCCGAGGCCATGGCGGGCCGGTGCGGCGTTCTGTACGTGAGCGCGGAGGAATCGGCCCAACAGGTGCGACTGCGTTGGCGCCGCCTTGTTCCCCAGCCCCCTGGGGAGGAGCCCCTGCCCGAACCGGGAGAGGACGTGGATCGGCGGACGCCTCCGGAAACAGGCCTCCAGCTCTTGGCCGAGACCGACCTGGATCAGGTGCTGGAGGAGCTGGAGGCGCTGCGGCCGGCGGTGGCGATCATCGACAGCATTCAGGCTCTCCACGACCCCAGTCTCAGCAGTGCCCCAGGCACCGTGGCCCAGGTGAGGGAATGTGCGGCCGCTCTGCAACGGCTGGCGAAACGTCAAGGCACGGCCCTGTTGCTGGTGGGCCACGTCACCAAGGAAGGCCTTCTGGCGGGCCCGAAGGTGCTGGAACACCTCGTGGATGCAGTGCTGACCTTCGAAGGTGACCGGTTTGCCAGCCACCGCTTGCTCCGTGCAGTCAAGAACCGTTTCGGTGCCACCCATGAGTTGGGGGTGTTTGAGATGCGAGACGGCGGATTGGCACAAGTCACCAATCCGAGCGAGCTCTTCCTCGGTGGCGACCAGCCCAGCCCCGGCACGGCCACGATCGTGGCCGTCGAGGGCACTCGGCCTCTTGTGGTGGAACTTCAAGCCTTGGTAAGCACCACGAGCTACGCCAGCCCGCGGCGCACGGCGACAGGCGTCGGCACCAACCGATTGCACCAGATCCTGGCCGTGATTGAAAAACATCTGGGACTCCCCTTATCGCGATATGACTGCTATCTCGCTGTGGCCGGTGGCCTGCAGGTGGAGGAACCCGCGGGCGATCTGGGGGTGGCGGCTGCCGTGGTGGCGAGTTATCGCGATCTCACCTTGCCACCAGGAACGGTGTTGATCGGGGAGGTGGGACTGGGAGGCCAGCTGCGGCCCGTGGGGCAACTGGAGCTGAGGCTGCTGGAGTGTGCCCGGCTCGGATTCACCCGTGCCATTGTGCCCCGGGGCGGGGGATTGGGGCCAGACGCTGGAGCCGGGGTTGAACTTCTGGAATCCTCCACTCTGGCCGAGGCATTGGTGAAGGCCCTCGGCGCCATGTCGACCGAAGACGACTCCTCGTAGCTGCTGCAGATTGACGGAGACGGTAGACCTGTGTTGTGCGTCAGCAAGACCACACCTGGCCAGACATGGGCCCCATCCAGGCCAATGAGGCCTATGGGAGTCTCGCATCGCAAGGACAGCAACCCAGGGCAAGAAAAAAATTTGCCATCACGAATCATTGCCGAACTCCAAGAAGCCAGTTGAAGATCCAGGGGCTATGATTAATTTTTGAAGAACAGTCTCGTACGGGCTTCCATGGACAGCGTCATTTCGCCTGGATACGAGGCTTGGGCCTACAGCTTGACGCCAGCTACGGACAAATCCCTCACCCCTTCATGGGCAGAGATTGACCGCCAGCCCTCCCCAGCTTCTCTGGCGGTGGATACGGCCAACGCCCTGATCCGGAGCCTGGATCCCACCGCCATCCCCGCGATTGGAACAACTGACATCAACCAGGATTGTCTGGCAGAACTGGCCGATTTATCGATCACCCATACGCTGCCCTTCACCAGTCCCCGAGCCAACCTCGATAGAGGCAGCAAGGGGATCCAAATTGCCGACGAACTCATCGCCCCATCTGGAGCAGCCCAGGACCAAGGGGCGTTGACGATTCATCAGGTGGACAATGCAGGCAACACCCTGGCCACCGCTCGCAACATTGGCACCCTCTCTGGTGCCCAGAGTTTTTCGGATTGGGTCGGCAGCACAGACACAAATGATTTTTACCGCTTCTCTCTCTCCCAGAGCAGCAATTTCAACCTCAGTCTCAACGGACTCAGCTCGGACGCGGATGTTCAACTCCTCAACAGCGCAGGCAGCGTCTTGGTGAGTTCCACCAACGGCAGCAACGCGTCGGAATCAATCAGCCGGCTGTTGGCGGCTGACACCTATTACATTCGTGTGTACCCATACAGCGGGAACACCTCCTACAGCCTGTCCCTATCGGCCACCCCAAGCGCCCCATTGGATCAGGCTGGCAACACGCTGGCAACCGCCCGTGACATCGGCACGCTTTCCACAACACAGAGCTTTTCTGATTGGGTGGGGAGGGTTGACACAAACGATTACTACCGCCTCGTTCTCTCCACAGGCAGCAACTTCAGCCTCTCCGTCACCGGCCTCAGTGCGGATGCGGATGTGCAACTCTTGAACAGTGGGGGAAGCGCCCTGGCCAGTTCCACCAATAGCGGCACCTCGTCGGAAGCAATCAGCCAGTCCTTGTCGGCTGGCACCTACTACGTGAGGGTGTATCCATACAGCGGGGCCACCTCCTATACCCTCACCCTT
Source organism: Cyanobacteriota bacterium (assembly GCA_046340755.1). Lineage (GTDB taxonomy): Bacteria > Cyanobacteriota > Cyanobacteriia > PCC-6307 > Cyanobiaceae > Cyanobium. The sequence continues at coordinate 9,097 of JBKDSY010000095.1, read as the reverse complement.
TCCTCCACGGCCAGCCCTCCTCCCCCTCCCAGTGGGGACTACAGCTCTGTGAACGGCTATGGGGAAGTGTCAGTCGAGCGGGCCATTGAGCAGCTCCTGGATATCAACATTGCCGATCTGGCTCCTCAATTCAGTGGAGGCCTGTACGGACTCGATCGCATCGGAGCTCCGGAAGTCTGGAGCCAAGGCTTCACCGGCGCAGGCATTGTGGTTGCCATCTGCGACACAGGCGTAGACCGCAATCATCCCGATCTTGATGCAAATATTTGGTCCAATGCCGGTGAAGTCGCCAGCAATGGAATCGATGATGATGGCAATGGATACATCGATGACAGTTACGGGTGGAATTTCATCAGCAATAACAACAACACCTCTGACGTCAACAGCCATGGCACCCACTTGGCAGGAACAATTGCTGGAGAGAACAACTCCTTTGGCGTGACTGGAGTGGCTTACGGGGCACGGGTCATGCCCGTGAAAGTATTGAGTGACTCGGGCTCTGGGTCCTGGCAAAGCGTGGCGAATGGGATTCGCTATGCAGCAGACAATGGCGCTCATATCATCAATCTGAGCCTGGGGGGAGATGCTGGCGACAGCACCTTGCAAAGCGCGATTCAGTACGCCTGGAACAGAGGAGTTGCCGTGATCATGGCCGCAGGCAACGATGGTTACAGCAGCCCTGGCTATCCAGCTGCCTATGCCAGCAGCTGGGGAATGGCCGTCGGTGCCGTTGACAGCAACGGTTCCATGGCCTCCTTCTCCAACCGCTCTGGCTCAACCCCAATGAACTACGTGACGGCTGCCGGGGTTGGCGTCCTGTCAACAGTGCCGAACAACGGTTATGCAACCTACGATGGCACGTCAATGGCAACACCCCATATGGCTGGGGCCATGGCCTTACTGATGCAGGCCAATCTCGCCAGCAATCTCAATCTCAACCTGACCCAACTTGAGCAATTGTTCATCGCCACTGCCAGCAACTCCATCCTCGCCGCCGGGGCTAGCAGTGGATCTTCAGCGGCTACCGGAATGGGCCTGATGATGGCAGACGGTGCACCTTCATCCTCAGGCCCGCCATCCTCTTCCCAGCCAGTTGCCTCAGGGGAGCAGGGTCCGTCCACATCCGCCACCGCAGTCGCCTCACAAAGCGCCCCTGGGAACTCCCTGGGGCAGCCATCCCCGCTTGCCATGGATGAGCCGCTGCCGATGACGACGGACATCAGAGCCGCTGCGCTCGATTCAGCCCAAGCCTTAAGGCGCGCCCCAGGTGTCCAAGTTGTCCATGGGCGGCCAAGCCAAGGAGCTGATCAGATGGTGGATCTATCCACTGCCTTCACTGGCCATTCGCGCAGACAGGCCATTTCCATCCTGGATGTCCTGACGGGTCAATTGACCGCTGTTTAACATTCGCTCATTCCAAGGACGCGTCTCCAGGTTGGAGAAGAATTGCCCCCCTTTGATTCAAGCCACCCCATGGACCTGGCGAGGTCTCAGCTGGATTGCTCTTGGCTTGATCTGGACATGCGTCCAATCCTCGCTGCCCCAATCTCCGGCCATGGCAATATCACCCGCGGTGATTCTCACTGGCTCAATTCAACAATTGCGGGGCAACCGTCAGCCTGGGCCTGGATTAAAGCCAAATCCAGTCATGGCTGTTGACCAAGAGGTGATTGCGGTGCAGGGGCGGATTGTTCCCAGCCAACTGGGGGATCCCTTCCTGCCTTCATCCAAGCTGCGAACTCCAGTCATCAGCCGGGCTCGCAGCGACGTGAATGGTCGGTTTCAGCTGGCCATCCCGCAGGCAGCAGACAGCGTTGACGAGGTCACTCTGCTACTTGTGGTTCCGGGTGGGTATTACTTAAATCGCTTTGGTTCATCTGGCAGCTTTGCAACAGTGCCCATATCCCAATCCGATCAACAACCTATTTTATTAATTGATGATCGCGGCGCTGTTTTTTGACATCTCCCATGATCCCGTCTATGCAAAGCCTCTCCGCTCAAAAATAGACATCCACGTTGCTGCGCCCAGAACTCTTCAGCCAATTTTCAATATCCAGATATCCACCCGGATACAAGCGCACTGCCTTGCTCCAATGCTGCGCCGCCAGGTCAAACCATTTATCGGCACTGTCTTGATCGCCATCCTCTTCGGCAATGCGACCCCACTTTTCATAGATCAGGCCCATGTTTTTCAGGCATGACGGTGAGTTGGGATTCGCTTCTAGAGAGCGGCTGTAATAGTCAAGTGACTTTTCCTCTTCGCCAGTACTCATGAAGATGATCGCCATGTTTTTCAAAATTTCCGCTCGATCCGTAACATTGTCTTCCAAATTCAATGCCTCCTCATAATTCTGGAGCGCCTCTGCATAATCGCCGTCATTCTGGGCAGATAGACCATCCCGGTAATACACGTAGGCCTCCTTGGCCTTCGCGTCAATCGGCAGCAGCTTGACGATCAAGTCAGCCATCACCGTGAAACTCTTGTCGATGAAGTTGTCGTTACGCTGGGAACGGGGCACGGCACCTAGGCATGCAGATCTCCATCCTGCCTGCCCATCCCTCGGCCTGTGACCCCCGTCTCCCTTGCCTAGGCTGGTGGGGACCCCCACGCTTGCCCTGTGCCCTCCCCCACCAGCGGCTCCGTGACAGCGGCGGAAGCTCCTGGCTCAACGACTCCCTCCCTCGGCCCAACCTGTGGGGTTTTGCTGGACGTGGAGGGAATGAAATGTGGCAGCTGTGTGAAGGCCGTGGAACAACGCCTTCATCAGCAGCCTGGTGTGCGCCAGGCCAGCGTCAATCTCCTCACCCGCACCGCCTGGGTCGACCTGGAGGAGGGGGCCGAGGGGGTGGAAGCACTCCTCGCCAGCATGCGTGCCTTGGGGTTTGAAGCCCATCTGCGGGAGGAGGGGAGCGATAGTCCGAGCCGAACCGACCAACGTCGCCAACGAAGCTGGTGGCAGCACTGGCGCCAGTTGGTGATCGCCCTGCTGTTGGTGCTGGTCTCCAGTTTCGGTCACTGGGCCGAGGCAGATCCAGGCTCCTGGCCCAGTCCCCTCGCGATGTTTCAGGCCCCCTGGTTCCATGGACTCATCGCCACGGCCGCCCTCGCCGTTCCAGGACGTTCCCTGCTGATCTCCGGGCTCAAGGCCGCTCTGGCAGGTCAGCCCAGCATGGACAGCCTGGTGGGCCTCGGCATGGGTAGCGCCTATCTGGCGAGCCTGGTGGGCTGGCTCTGGCCGAGCAGCCAGCTGCCCTGTTTCTTCAACGAGCCGGTGATGCTCCTCGGTTTTGTGCTGGCCGGCCGATTTCTCGAAGAGCGCGCCCGATACCACAGTTGCCGAGCGATTGAGGATCTCGCCGCCCTGCAGCCAGATGAGGCCCTCCTGGTGATGGATGGGGGCCCGCCGCGAAAAGTGCGCTCCGGAGGGCTCAGAGCTGGCGATCGGCTGCTGATCCTGCCGGGGGATCGGCTCCCGGTGGATGGGGTGGTGCGCGAAGGATCCTCGGCGGTCGACCGCTCGGCCCTCACGGGCGAACCCCTTCCCGTCCAGGCGGAAAGTGGCACGGAATTGGATGCGGGCAGCCTGAACCTGGAGGCCCCCCTTGTGGTGGAGGCCCGCCGCTGCGGCCATGAAACGGCCATTGCCCGCATCGTGCGCCTTGTGGAACGCGCCCAGGCCCGAAAGGCCCCCATCCAGGGGTTGGCGGATCGGGTGGCAGGTCGCTTTACCCAGGTGGTGCTTGCCCTGGCAGGGGCCACGTTTGTGTTCTGGTGGCTCTGGGGAACAACCCTCTGGCCCTGGGTGCTCCAAGCCAGCCCCCTTCACACCGCGCCCATGGCCCATGGGCAGAGCGGGGGGGGGGACCTCACCCCCCTCAGCCTTTCTCTGCAGCTGGCCATCGCGGTGCTGGTGGTGGCCTGTCCCTGCGCCCTGGGCCTGGCCACACCCGCGGCCATCAGTGTGGGCACCGCCGTGGCCGCCCGATCCGGTGTGCTGTTCCGTGGCGGCGATGCCATTGAAGTGGCGGCCCGCCTGGGAGCCGTCGTGTTTGACAAAACCGGCACCCTCACGATCGGCCGTCCCCTCGTCACCGCCCTGGAACCCTTCCCCGCAACCAGCGCACCCAACGGACGGGCCGAGGTGGAGGGTCTGTGGATGTTGCAGTTAGCAGCCAGCCTGGAACAGCACAGTCGACACCCCCTCGCCCATGCCCTGCTGCAGGAAGCCCAGCACAGAAGCCTGCCCCTGCTGCCGGTGGAAGAGAGCCGAACCCATCCCGGCCAGGGCATTGAAGGCAAGCTCGACGGACTAGAGGCGCCACTTCAGGTGGGCCGTCTTGCCTGGCTGCGGGAGTGCGGCCTTCCCCTGCCCCCCGCCGCCAGCGCCATCCTGGCCAGAGAACCCCTCCGCCAGGCCACCTTGATTGGGGTCAGCGAGGGCCAGCGGATCCTCGGGGTCATCGCCGTTGAGGATCAACCCCGCGTCGACGCCGCCGAAACCCTCCAGGCCCTGCGGGACGAGGGGTTGGCCGTCGGGTTGCTGAGTGGCGACCGGGAGGGCAGCGTGCGGCACCTGGCGTCCCAACTCCGCCTGGGGGAGGAGGAAGTGGCCTGGGGCTTGCGTCCCGAGCAGAAAGTCGAGGCGCTATTGCGCTGGCGACCCCTGGGAGCAGTGGCCATGGTGGGCGATGGCATCAACGACGCACCGGCGTTGGCCGCCGCGGATTTGGGAATCGCCGTGGGCACCGGCACCCAGATCGCCCAAGACTCCGCCTCCCTGGTGATCATGGGCGACAGACTTCTGGATCTGGTGAAGGCTCTCGCCCTCGCCCGCAAAACGATGGCCAAGGTGCGCCAGAATCTCGTATGGGCCTTCGGTTACAACCTGATCGTGCTCCCCATCGCCGCAGGGGCCCTGCTTCCGGGCTTCTCGCTGCGTCTCACCCCCTCCCTGGCCGCCCTGCTGATGGCCCTGAGTTCCATCACCGTGGTGGTCAACGCCCTTTGGCTCCAGGCTGAGGAACCCTCCCTCCCCATCCCCGGGACTCATGGCCACTAGGGGGCGCTTCGTGGTGCTGGAAGGCATTGATGGCTGCGGCAAAACCACCCAGATCCAAGCCCTGCAACAGTGGCTGCCTCTGAGTGGTCTGCTGCCGAGCAAGGGCGAGCTGGTGGTGACCCGGGAGCCGGGGGGCACAGCCTTTGGAGAGGCCCTGCGTGACCTGCTCTTGCACCCCCCCGCCCGCCTGGTGCCGTCGGTGAGGGCGGAGCTACTACTCTACGCCGCCGATCGGGCCCAACATGTTGCCGAGCGCATCCTGCCCTACCTAGCCGCAGGGCACTGGGTGCTCTCAGATCGCTACAGCGCCTCGACAGCGGCCTACCAGGGCTTTGGCCGAGGTCTTCCCCTGGAGGCCATCGAGCAACTGGAAGCCTTCGCCACCCAGGGCCTCCAGCCCGACCTCACCCTGTGGCTGGACTTGCCCCTGGAAGAGGCACTGCGCCGCCGGAGCCATCGCCAGGGGGATCGGATGGAAACCGAGGGCCAAGCCTTCATGGAGCGGGTGTTGCGGGGTTTCCAAAGCCGGGCTGGTGGCCAGGGGTGGTGGCGCATTGATGCCACGGGCGATCCCGCCACCATCGCCGAGCGATGCCGTCAGGCCCTGCTGCGGCAATTTGCCACGCCCACCCCCCTGACCCCGCCCCATGGCTAGCGAAGCCCTGTTCGGCGATCTGGTGGGCCATGGCCTTGCCATCCGGTTGCTGTGCGCCGCCCTTGATCGCCAGCGCCTGGCTCCCGCCTACCTGTTTGCCGGGCCCGAAGGTGTGGGCCGCCGGCTGGCGGCACTGCGTTTCCTGGAAGGGGTGCTGCGGAGCGGGAGGGGCCACCCTGGCCTGCGACGACGCCTCGCCCAGGGCAACCTGGCGGATCTGCTCTGGCTGGAGCCCACTTACCTACATCAGGGGCAGACCGTGCCGGTGTCCCAGGCGGAGGCCCAGGGGGTCAGCCGACGTACCCCACCGCAAATCCGCCTGGAACAGGTGAGGGAGGTGAGCCGTTTTCTGGGCCGACGCCCTGTGGAAAGCGATCGCCCGCTTGTGGTGATCGAGGCCGCCGAAGCGATGGCCGAGGCAGCGGGGAACGCCCTCCTGAAAACCCTTGAAGAGCCTGGGGATGGCCTGTTGATTTTGATCAGTGCCGCTCCTGAACGGCTCCTCAACACCATCCGCTCTCGCTGCCAGTGGATTCCTTTTTCTCCCCTGTCACCCCCGCAGATGGAGGAGATCTGCTCCCGGGTAGCCGCCCCCGAAGAGGAGAACCCAGCGAAGAAGGATCCCCCCGAATTGATCGCCATGGCCGCAGGGTCCCCCGGTGCCCTGCTGGCCCACCGCCGCCAGTGGCAACGGTTGCCGGAGGGACTGGCCGACCGGATGGGGACCCTGTCCACTGATCCCCTGATGGCCCTTGACGTGGCCCGCACCATCAGCGAGGGACTGGATGGGGATCAACAGCTCTGGCTGCTTCAGTGGTGGCAACAGTATCTCTGGCGAACCCACGGGGATCCCAGGCAGCTGAAGCGCCTTAACCAGCTGCGCACCCACCTGCTGAGCCATGTGCAGCCGCGTCTGGCTTGGGAGGTCACCCTGCTGGAGCTGGCCAGGCAATCACAAGGGGTCTAACCCGGCGGCCGAAACCGTCAGGGGGTGCCGGAGGTGGTGGTGGCCTTGGTGTCATTTTGGCTGCGTCGCGATTGGGCCACCAGGGGGCTCAGGTCTTGGAGTTGTTCCGCGCTGGGCAACTCCAGGCAATAGCCAGCGCCGTAGACGGTTTTGATGAAACGGGGCTTGCGAGGATCGGGCTCCAGCTTGGTGCGGAGATGGCGAACATGCACCCGGATGGTTTCGATGTCGTCATCGGGCTCGTAACCCCAAACCTCCTTGAGGATCAAGGAGGGAGCCACCGTTTGGCCGTGGCGCTGCAGGAGGCAATGGAGCAGTTCAAATTCCAAGTGGGTGAGCCGCACGGGATGGTCAAACCAGATCGCTTCAAAGCGCTCAGGCACCAGGGTGAGACAGGAATAACTGAGAATTTCGTTGTGTTTGCTCGAAAGGGGCGCCCGTTCGCTGCGGCGCAGCAAAGCCTTCACCCTCACCATCAGCTCTTCGAGGTCAAAGGGCTTGGTGAGGTAATCATCGGCTCCGGAATTGAAGCCACTCACCTTGTCTTTGGTGCCTCCAAGGGCAGTCAACATAAGAATGGGGATGCGTGCCGTGCGTTCATCACGCCGCAGACGCTGGCAGAGGGTCAGACCATCCACCTTGGGCAACATCAGGTCGAGCAAGATCACATCAGGGCTGTGTTGCAGCGCCAAGGCTTGTCCCTTAATCCCATCCTCCGCCCGCTGGACATTGAAGCCCCCATGCTCCAGATGGCCTGCCACCAAGTCACGCATGTCGCTGTCATCCTCAACAAGAAGAATGCAGGGTTTCATGAAGAGCGCTGGCAGGGTGTGGAGAGGGGGGGGCTCGTCTGCCGCAGGGAGGAGACCAGCCCAATTAGCCATTTTGGGTGGAATGGCGGGTTTTGGGTGTGAAGCCAGAGAAATTTGTGAATTTCCTGTACGACAGCTCTAGCCACCCCGACAGTGAAGGTGGCGCTGAACTGATGGAAACTCCCCGGGCGGGATTCGAACCTGCGACCAATCGGTTAACAGCCGACCGCTCTACCGCTGAGCTACCGAGGAATGGGATCCCTGCTTGGGACACCTGACCTTACCCGTCACCCCTCCCGATGGGCAAGGGTCTTCAGCTGGCGAGCCAGCGCAATCCCGGTCTGCCAAGGCCCCACGGTCCCCCGCTCCATGCGCGCGGCCCCGCTGGCATGGGGAAGTTCCTCCAGCCGGTGGGTCACCCACAGGGCTGTCAGCGGCCTCTCATCGCGTCGGCAAAGCGCCTGGATCAACCGCAGAACATCGCCCTGACTATCGGGATCCAACAGAGCCGTGGGTTCATCCAGAAGCAGCAGCGTGGCTTCCGCCGCGAGGGCACCCGCAATGGCCAATCGCTGCTTCTGCCCCCCGCTCAAGGTGTGGATGGGCCTGCTGCCAAACCCCTGAAGCCCCACCTGGTCGAGGAGCGACTCGATCCGCCGCTGGGCCCCAGCCGGGGTGAGGGAGGTGGGCAGACCCAGCCGCAAATCGCAGCTACAGGTGGGCATCAACAGCTGGTGATCAGGGTTCTGAAACACCAATGCTGGTCGCAGCGGGGTGTGAACCCTGCCCGCGTCAGGCGTCAACAGCCCGGCAATCAGCCGAAGCAGGGTGCTTTTCCCGCTGCCGTTGCTGCCCACCAGCATCCATAGGCCTGGCGTGGGGATCTGCAGAGAGCAGCCCCGCAACGCGGACCTCTCTGGTGTCCACCCAAAGTCCAAGGCATCCACCACCAGGGGAGGCTCTGCCCTGGCTGGGCCAGAAGTGTGCATGGCCTGCCGTCAGCCCTCAAAGCTGAAGCCGGGCCGCTTGCCGCTGCCACCCACAGTGGATTTCTCGAACATCTGCACGGCCACAACCTCGGCGGTGAGTAGGCGGATTCGCTTGTGGGGATCTTTCTCGCAATGGAGGTCCAGCAGCTTCGGGGCTCCGCTCTCAAGGGCGCGGCCAACCTCTTCATAGAGGCTTTGGGCGGCCTCCAGCTCCTTGCGTTGCACGGAGATGGGCATGGGGGTGAGGCGAAGGGAAAGCTCGACGACGTACATGGCAAGACAGGGCACGCCGCCACTCTGGCGGACCGGGGAGCGCAAAAATGAGAATCCCGGTTCCATCGCCCCGGGAACGGGGAGAGCCAGCAGCTGGCACAAGTAAGCACTTTTGCTCATTTGCCCCCCAAACCCCAGGCCCAGGCCGCACGGGAGCCCCTCTCCCTTTACAATGCGAAACGTAAAGCTTCGTAAAGCTGCTTCCCATGACGATCGCTGTAGGACGCGCGCCAGCAGCCCGGGGATGGTTCGACGTCCTCGATGACTGGCTCAAGCGTGACCGCTTCGTTTTTGTTGGGTGGTCTGGTCTGTTGCTGTTCCCCTGTGCCTATCTGGCCTTG
>JBKDSY010000094.1:0-49588 GCA_046340755.1 Cyanobacteriota bacterium | reverse complement strand
GCTTTCTTATCAATGATTCGGTTGCGAAATGGTGGGGCCGCATGGCTGGGGCTAGCCACCACGGGTGCAACGGGTTGGCTGGCTTTGGAAGTCTTCTTCTTTGCCGGAGACGTGGTCATGATCAGTTGGAAAGCGAAAAAGAGAGGAGGGGCCGAAGGGACAAACGCTTATCCGGCTGCAACAGCATCAATAATGGTTTGATTGATCACAACACGACCCACCGTGGTCAAGAGATAACGACTGATCAAGGCGCAATCCTCATCGAAGCGATCGCGGCGAAAACGCCACTGTTCCACCCGGGTGCCATCGCTCAGCGTCTCGGAGGAAACGGGAGCATCCGCCTCCTCGTCGGTTTCCACCTCTCCATGGAAGCGAACCCACACCCAATCGTGGAGGTGAAGGTGTTTTTCCTCAAATGCGGCAATCACATCCTCCAGACTGGCGTAGGTCAGGGATCGGTCGCCAAAGGTCGGCTTCGGCTTGGATCGGTTCACCGCCGTGAGGTAATAGGCGCCTAGAACCATGTCCTGGGAGGGGGTGATGATGGGTTCCCCCGTGGCCGGCGAGAGGATGTTGTTGCTGGCGAGCATCAACATGCGCGCTTCCGTCTGGGCCTCGATCCCCAGGGGGACATGAACGGCCATCTGGTCGCCATCGAAGTCGGCGTTGAACGCCGGACAGACCAGAGGATGGAGCTGGATGGCACGGCCATCGACCAGTTTGGGCTCGAAGGCCTGGATTCCCAGCCGGTGCAGGGTGGGCGCTCGGTTTAGGAGGATGGGGTGACCTTCAATCACCTCCTGCAGCACCTGCATCACTTCGTCATCAGCCTTCTGGATCAACTTCTTCGCGGCTTTGATGTTATTGACGATGTTCTGCCGGATCAGGCGATGGATGACAAAGGGCTGGAACAGCTCGATCGCCATTTCCTTGGGCAGACCGCATTGATGCATTTTCAACTTTGGTCCAACCACGATCACGGAACGGCCGGAGTAGTCAACCCGCTTGCCGAGCAGGTTCTGACGGAAGCGGCCCTGCTTGCCCTCAATGATGTCGCTCAGAGACTTCAGGGCGCGGTTGTTGGCACCCACCACGGTGCGGCCCCGGCGGCCGTTGTCGATGAGAGCATCCACGGCCTCCTGGAGCATCCGCTTTTCATTGCGCACAATGATTTCGGGAGCCAGGATCTCCTGCAGTCGTGCCAAGCGGTTGTTGCGGTTGATGACCCTGCGGTAAAGGTCATTCAGATCGCTGGTCGCAAAGCGTCCCCCATCCAGCTGCACCATCGGCCGCAGGTCGGGAGGGATGACGGGAATCACGTCCAGAACCATCCACTCGGGGCTGGCGTTGGTGGCGATGAAGTTGTCAATCACCCGCAGGCGCTTGATCAGCTTCGCCCGCTTTTGGCCCTTGCTGCTACTGATCTCTTCTCGCAGTTGCTCGGCAATTTCATTCAGCTCCAGATCAGACAACAACTGCTTGAGGGCTTCCGCGCCAATGCCCACGATGGGCTCATTCTCAATCTCGGAATCCTCGGCAAAGATCTGATCTTCAATCTCCAGCCATTCGTCTTCGGTCAACAGCTGCTTATAGACCAGGTCTTTGTGATCGCCTGGATCCAACACCACATAGCAGTTGAAGTAAACAATCTGCTCCACATCGCGCAATGGCATGTCGAGCAAAATCGCCACATAGCTGGGAATGCCCTTCAGATACCACACGTGGGAGACGGGGGCCGCCAACTTGATGAACCCCATGCGGTGCCGCCGCACCCGGCTCTCCGTGACCTCCACGCCACAGCGCTCACAGACGATGCCGCGATGGCGCACACGTTTGTATTTGCCGCAATGACATTCCCAATCCTTGGATGGGCCAAAAATCTTCTCGCAGAACAACCCATCCATTTCTGGCTTGAGTGTGCGGTAGTTGATGGTCTCCGGTTTGGTGACTTCACCAACCACCTGGCCATTGGGCAGGGTGCGCTGACCCCACTGCATGATCCGCTCGGGGGAGGCGAGGGTGATCTTGACGTAATCGAAGTAGTTCTCGTTGCGTTGGTTGGAGTTAGACATGGCAGGAAGAAATCGCAGAGGACCTAAAGAACCAGAGGATTAGTCGTCGTCATAATCCGCGACGCCGAGCGATTCATAGGTGGGACGGCTCGGTGTGCTGCGACGGGGGTTCACGTCCTGCATCAGGTCAACCTCTTCCCCAGCGTCCGTGTACACGGCGATGTCCAGCCCCAACGACTGCAACTCCCGCATCAGCACTTTGAAGGATTCCGGTGTGCCCGGCCGTGGGATCGGTTTGCCTTTGACGATGGCGTTGAGGGCTTCATTGCGCCCTTGCATGTCATCGGACTTCACCGTCAGGAGTTCCTGCAGGGTATAAGCCGCGCCGTAGGCCTCCAGGGCCCACACTTCCATCTCCCCAAGCCGCTGGCCCCCCTGTTGAGCCTTGCCACCCAGGGGCTGCTGGGTGACGAGGGAGTAAGGGCCTGTGGAACGGGCGTGGATCTTGTCATCCACCAGGTGCACCAATTTGAGGATGTGGGCATAGCCCACGGTGACGGGTTGATCAAAGGGCTCACCCGTGCGGCCATCAATCAACTGAATTTTTCCTGGGTTGTCAGGGTTGTACACCCATTCCTTGCCCGGTTGCTTGGCGGCTTCCTCCAGATAGGCCTGCACCGTTTGTTTGGATTTCTCCGCCCCGTGCATCTCATCGAAGGGAATCACCTTGACGCGGCAACCGAGGTGGGCGGAAGCCCAACCCATCAAACACTCGAACACCTGGCCCACATTCATCCGGCTGGGCACACCCAGGGGGTTGAGCACAATGTCCACCGGCGTGCCGTCGGGCAGATAGGGCATGTCTTCCCGGGGGAGGATGCGACTGATGATGCCCTTGTTGCCGTGGCGGCCAGCCATCTTGTCGCCCACCTGAATCTTGCGCCGCTGGGCCACATACACGCGCACCACCATGTTGGCGCCAGGGGGTAGCTCATCCCCCTGCTCCCGGGTGTAGATCCGCACGTCCACCACCCGGCCACGCTCCGTGCTGGGAACCCGCAGGGAGTTGTCCCGCACGTCGCGGGCCTTCTCACCAAAGATGGCGCGCAGCAGTTTTTCCTCGGGGGGTTGGTCCGACTCCCCTTTGGGGGTGACCTTGCCCACCAGAATGTCACCGCTCTCGACATAAGCGCCGATGCGGATGATGCCCATCTCGTCGAGATTTCTCAGGCTTTCCTCGGCAACGTTGGGAATTTCCCGGGTGATTTCCTCCGGGCCAAGTTTGGTCTGTCGGGCTTCGATCTCATATTTTTCAATGTGGACAGAAGTATAGAGATCGTCGTGAACGAGGCGCTCGCTCACCAAAATCGCGTCTTCATAGTTATAGCCTTCCCATGGCATGTAGGCGATCATCACGTTTTGCCCCAGGGCAATCTCCCCTCCCTCGCAGGCGGAGCCGTTCGCCAGCACCTGGCCTGCGATCACCTGGTCACCCTGTTTGACGATCGGGCGTTGGTTGAGGCAGGTGTCCTGGTTGGAGCGCTGATATTTCTGGAGATAATGGGTGTATTCGTTGCCTTGATCATCGCGGATGACAATGGCGGTCGCATCCACAAAGGTGACCGTGCCATTCACCCGTGTGATCGGCACCATGCCCGAATCCCGCGCCACCTGGGTTTCCAGACCCGTGCCCACCAGGGGCCGCTCGGGCCGCAACAGGGGAACCGCCTGCCGCTGCATGTTGGATCCCATCAGGGCCCGGTTGGCATCGTCGTGCTCCAGGAAGGGAATCAAGGAGGTGGCAACGGAAATGACTTGCACAGGGGAGAGCTGCACATAATCCACCTGTTGTGGGGGCACCTTCTCAAAATCCTGGCGATAGCGCACAGGAACCAGATCGGAGGTGATCAGACCAGTGGAATCGGTGGAAATGTCACCGGGGGCAATGCGGCACTCATCCTCCAGGTCGGCGGAAAGATAAATGGGCTCACCACTTTTGATGACCACCCCATTCTCCACTTTCCAGAAGGGGGTTTCAATGAAGCCGTATTCGTTGACCCGTGCATGGGTGGCGAGGGAGCCAATCAGACCCGCATTGGGACCTTCCGGTGTCTCAATCGGGCAGATGCGGCCGTAGTGGGAGGGGTGGATGTCGCGCACGGCGAATCCCGCCCGCTCCCGGGTCAGACCCCCAGGCCCCAGGGCGCTGATGCGGCGCTTGTGGGTGAGCTCAGCCAGGGGGTTGGTTTGATCCATGAACTGGCTCAACTGACTGGAGCCAAAAAACTCCTTGATCGCCGCCACCAGGGGTTTCGGGTTCACCAGCTGGGCCGGGGTCAGGGAGTCGGTCTCGCCCACGGTCATCCGTTCCTTGATGATCCGCTCGAGGCGGTTCAGGCCCACCCGCACCTGGTTTTGCAGCAACTCGCCAACGGAGCGCACACGCCGATTGCCCAGATGATCGATGTCATCAAGGCTGGCCCCGCCCACATCGAGTTCCAGATTGATCAGGTAATCAATGGTGGAGAGCACGTCCTCCGGTGTCAGGGTGCGAACGGCATCGGGGATGGTGAGACGTAGTTTTTTGTTGATCTTGTAGCGACCGACCCGCCCCAGGTCGTAGCGCTTGGGGTCAAAGAACCGACTGTGGAGTAACTGTTGACCACCGCTGACGGACGGGGGTTCACCGGGCCTGAGCTTTTTGTAAAGCTCCAACAGGGCCTGATCCTCCGAGGAAATTCCTTCGTCGTTGGCAGCTGCAATCGACTTTTGATAATATTCCGGGTGCCTCAGCTTATCCATCACGTCATTGTCTGAGAGACCAATGGCGCGCATGAGAACATGGGCATTGATCTTGCGGGTTTTGTCAACCCTGACGTGCAGAAGATCGTTTTTATCTGTTTCAAACTTCAACCAGGCGCCCCGGTTGGGAATCAGGCTGGCGTTAAATGTCTTGCGGCCGTTTTTGTCTTGCTCATCCTTGAAATACACCCCCGGGGAGCGCACGATCTGGTTGACAATGACCCGTTCCGCGCCATTGATGATGAACGTGCCCCGCTCGGTCATCAGGGGCAGCTCGCCGATGAACACCTCCTGTTCCTTGATCTCCCCGGTCTCCTTGTTCACCAAGCGGCAGGTGACATACATTTGGGACGCAAAGGTGGCATCCCGCCGCTTCGCCTCCTCCACGTCGTGACGAGGACGCTTGAGCCGGTATTCGTCTCCGATGAAATGGAGTTCCAGCTTGCCTGTGTAATCGGTGATTGGCGAAAAGCTGTCAAGCTCCTCGATCAAACCTTTTTCCAGAAACCACTTGAAACTTGCCCGCTGCACTTCCACCAGATCGGGAAGGTAGGTCACGGTCTTGGCGACCTGGATCGCGCTGCTCATGCGGGAAACCTGAAGACAGGAAGAATGGGGAGGTGACAGGCAGGGGACGGGACCGCCCCGAAGGAATGGAAGGCCGGGAACCCTCAGCGCCCCTTGGGGACGGAGATCCGGGCAGGACCCATCAGGGAGGAGAGGCCCATCGGCTCGGGCCCACGGGCCATGGGTGGGCACCCGTCACAGAAGCCAAGACCGGGGGAAAGATCACCAAGGAAGCCGACACCGGAGGACAAGGGGCGAAATCGCCACTAGGCCAATAGGCCATCATACAGAGTGAAGGTGCAATCGAAACAGTTTGTCAGCGTTGCGTGTGCTGCTCTGGGCCACCTGGGCCAACCCCTCGCCCCGCAGTTCAGCCACCTTGGCGGCCACCACGGCCACGTTGGCGGGTTCGTTGCGCTTGCCCCGCCGCGGCGCAGGCGACAGAAACGGACAATCGGTTTCCACCAGGTAGCGATCCTCGGGCACCTGGCGGGCGCAGGCCTGGATGCTCTCCGCCTTGGTGAAGGTGACTGTGCCGCTGAAGCTGATGTAGAAGCCCAGGGCCAAAAAAGCGGCCATTTCCTCGGGCGTTCCGCCCCAGCAATGCATCACGCCGGCGGGGCAACGCCCCTGGGCCTGCCGCTGGTGCAACACCTCGAGCATGGGATCGGCCGCATCCCGGCAGTGCACGATCACGGGAAGCCCCAGGTCGCAGGCCAGATCGAGCTGGGGGTGCAGCGCAGCCAGTTGCTCCTCCAGATTCTTCTGGCGGTAGAGGTCCAACCCCAGCTCACCCACCGCCACCACCCGGGGATCCGCCAGGGCCGCTTCCCGAAGAACGGAGGCGGTCCTGGCGTCCCATTTCCCCACATCCAGCGGGTGCACCCCCACGGCATAACGCAGCTCGGGCACCTGATCGGCCAGCTCCCGGATGGCGGGGATCTCCGCCGGTTCCACGCAGGCATGCACCACGGCGCCCACACCAGCTTCCCGCCAGCGCGCCACCACCTCCTGGAGATCGCTGTCAAACTGCCGGAAGACAAGATGACAATGGCTATCGACCAGGGTGGTCGGCGAGGAGGTGGGAAGCATCAAGGGTGTGGTGGTTGACCTCGGCTCAGGAGTTGGCCGCGGTGGCGTGGGCTGGTTCCAGGGCTTTCTTGACGGCGGCACTCAGCCGGGATTTTTTGTGGGCACCCCCGTTTTTGTGAAGCACACCCACCTTCACCGCCTTGTCGATTTTGCTGAAGGCGGCGTTCATGCTTGTTTCGATGGCCTCCTTGGACACCCCACCCTGACCCTGGTCGTAGCCGCTGCAGGCGGTCAGGCAGCGCTTCATCAGCGTGCGCAAGGCGGATTTGTAACTGCGGTTCCGCAGCCGGTTGCGCTCCGCGATCTCGATGCGCTTCTTTGCTGATCTGTTATTGGCCACTGGAATCCAGCAACGTCCGAACAATCAACCATCCTACCCCAAGGCCCCCTGCTCCCGCAGGCACCCCGTAGCCTGGATCCACGCGCGTGTCAGGCCTGTGGTTGCCTCCCCTCCCCCCCCCCAGGTTCCTCCGGAAACGCCCCTGCTCCCCTGTCTGCGTGATCCCGCGGCGGCGGCCGAGCGGCTGGCGCGCATCGCCCATCGCACCGAAGGCCCCCGACTGCGCCAGGAGGAGGAGAAGGTGGCCCACCTGCTGGAGCGGGTGCGGCTGGAGGGCGATGGGGCCCTGCTCAGCCTGAGCGAGGAGTTCGACGGCGTTCGCCCCGATCCCCTGCGGGTGCCCGAAGCCCGGCTCCAGCAGGCCTGGGAGCAGCTCGCCGCCCCCCTGCGCCAGGCCCTTGAGCTGGCCCATGGCCGCATCCTTCGCTTCCATCAGCAGCAGCGCCCCCATGATCTTTCCCTCCAGGGGCCCCATGGTGAGCTCCTGGGGCGGCGCTGGAGCCCCGTGGAGCGGGCGGGCCTTTACGTGCCCGGTGGGCGGGCCGCCTACCCGAGCACGGTGTTGATGAACGCCATTCCCGCCCAGGTGGCTGGGGTGGAGCGGATCGTGATGGTCACCCCCCCGGGCCGGGACGGCGAGCCCAACGCCACGGTGCTCGCGGCTGCCCACCTGGCCGGCGTGCGGGAGGTGTATCGGGTGGGTGGGGCCCAGGCGATCGGCGCCCTGGCCTGGGGCACGGAAACCATTCCCCGGGTGGATGTGATCAGTGGTCCGGGCAACCTCTGGGTCACCCTGGCCAAGAAAGCGGTCTATGGCCAGGTGGGCATCGATTCCCTGGCCGGCCCCAGCGAGGTGCTCGTGATCGCGGATCACACCGGCCGGCCCGAGCAGGTGGCCGCCGATCTGATGGCCCAGGCGGAACACGATCCCCTGGCGGCGGCGATCCTGATCACCACCAGCGAGGAGCTGGCGGCCGCCGTTCCCGCCGCCGTGGCCGACCAGCTGGTGGACCATCCCAGGGCCCCCATCGTGCGCCAGGCCCTCGCCGACTGGGGCCTGATCGTGGTCTGCGAAACCTTGACGGAGGCGGCGCGGCTGAGCGATGGCTTCGCCCCGGAACACCTGGAGTTGCTCGTGGCGGATCCGGAGCCCCTGGCCGCCCGGATTCGCCACGCTGGCGCCATCTTCCTGGGGCCCTTCAGCCCGGAGGCCGTGGGGGACTACCTGGCGGGCCCCAACCACACCCTGCCCACGGGCGGCACGGCCCGCTTCACCGGAGCCTTGAGCGTGGAAACCTTCCTGCGCCACACCAGCTTGATCCGGTTCAACCGGGAGGCCCTGGAAGCCACCGGCGCGGCGGTGATGGAGCTGGCCCGCAGCGAGGGGCTCCACAGCCACGCCGAATCCGTGCGCCGGCGCCTGGCCCCCTAGGCGGGGGTGAGCTCCCGCACGGAGGCCACGCCATCGAGGATCTCTCCCACCAACACCTGGTCGGTGAGATTGACAAAGAGTCCGTTCTCAAGCACGCCCGGGAGATTGTTGATCTCTTTCTCCAGGGTGGCGGGGTCGGTGATGCCCGAGGCGAACTTCACATCCAACACCAGGTTGCCCTGATCGGTCACCACCGGCCCCGCCTTGCGCACCGCCATGCGCAGCTCCGCTGCCCCACCCATCTCGCCCAGCTGGGTCCGCACCTGCCGCCAGGCCCCGGGCAACACCTCCACCGGCAACAGAAAGCCGAGGTTGAGGGTGGAGACGAGCTTGCTCCCATCCACCACCACCACGAAACGATCGGCCCGGCGGGCCACCAGCTTCTCCTGCACATGGCAGGCCCCTCCCCCCTTGATGAGCTGGAGGGAAGGATCCACTTCATCGGCCCCGTCAATGGCCAGATCGATGCGCTGAACGGCGTTCAGGCTCTGCAGGGGGATGCCCAGCTCGGCAGCCAACACCTCCCCTTGGAAGGAGGTGGTGACGCCGGTGATGTCCTTGAGCTCGCCGCGCTTGAGCTTGGCCCCAAGCTCCTCAATCATCAGGGCGGCCGTCGATCCGGAGCCCAGGCCCAGAACCATGCCGTCTTGGATTTGGTCAACGGCGGCGGTGGCCACGGCCTGCTTCATTTGGGTCTGCAGATCCGTCATGGCGAGCACAGGAAGACGCGGGGCGCGAACGTAGCAAACCGCCGTTGCTCAGGCCGTTGGCGCCGGCAGGGCGGCGGGCTTGATGGAGAGCTGCAGCTCCCGCGGGCCGCGCACGACCCGCAGGCTGAGGGGTTCACCCACCTGGGCCTTCTCCACCTGTTGAAGCAGGGCGGAGGGGCTGCGCACGGGCTGGCCGGCGATCTCCACCACCAGATCTCCCCGCTTCAGCCCGGCCGCTTCCGCCGGACTGTCGGGCAGCACCTTCTGCACCAGGGCCCCATCCCGCTCGGGAAGTTTCACCAGGGCGTCGGGGTCGCGGTTGTTGTCGCGGGCCACCCGCGCCGTGAGGGGCACCAGCTGGAGCCCCAGGTAGGGATGCACCACGGTCCCCCCGGAGGCGAGCTGGTCGGCCACGCGCCGGGCCAGGTTGATGGGGATGGCGAAGCCCAGGCCAGCCCCCGGTCCTGAGCGCACCAGGGTGTTGATGCCGATCACCTCTCCGTTGGCGTTGATCAGGGGACCGCCGGAGTTGCCGGGGTTGATGGCGGCGTCGGTCTGGATCAGGTCCAACCGCTTGTCGGCGAAGCCCAGGCTGTTGATGTCGCGGTGGAGGCTGCTCACAATGCCCAAGGTGACGGTGCGTTCCAATCCGTAGGGACTGCCCAGGGCGATGGCCCAGTCGCCCACCTCCAGGGCTTCGGAATCCCCCAGCCGGGCGGCGCTGAGCTTGCCCTTGGTCGGGATGCGCACGAGGGCCAGGTCGGTGACGCGATCACTGCCCACCACCGTGCCGTCCAGCTGCCGCCCATCCGCCAGGGTGACTTCCACGGAGTCGACCTGGTCGACCACGTGGGCGTTGGTGAGCACCAGCCCCCTGGCGGCGTCGATCACCACCCCGGAGCCCTGGCCCCGCTCGCGCATGCTGCCGGAGGGATCACCGAAAAGGTCCCGCAGCAGGGGATCTAGGAGGGCTGGATCGAAGGCTTGACGCGCCACGTTGCGCTCGGTGTCGATCCGCACCACCGCCGGCCCGGCCCGGCGCACGGCGTCGGCGACAAAGCTGTGGGGGCTGGCCGTCGCCGCGAGGGCGCTTGGGGTGAGCCGCTCCAGGGGCGGGGGCATGGGATCCGCCTCGGCGCCGGCGGCAGAGGGAAGGGGGGCTGCCGCAGCGGGGAGAGACCGCCAGGGTCCCAGCCAGAGGAGGGGCCCCAGCAGAAGGGGGAGGAGCAGGGACCACAGCCGGCGGAAGGGGCGTTTCAGGGGCGGAGGTCCTCCAGGCTCATCCCTCCGACGCTAAGGGGAGTCGAGGGGGGGCCAGCGCAGGAGGCGGTGTCGGATTTCCCCCCGCTCGCCCAGCTGAAGCAGCCGCCCCCCTGGCCAGTGCGGGTGGCCGAGCGGACAGGGCTGGATCGGGCCAAAGGCCCGCAGGGTGGAGGGGCAGCCCAACACCGGCACGGAGGGGCGGCCCGGCAGGGCCCCTTGCCAGTGTTGATGGATGTGGCCGAAGACCAGGCCCCTCACCTGGGGAAAGCGCGCCAGACACTGGAGCAGTTCGGGGCCATCGTGGAGGCCGATCCCATCCAGGGCCGGGTCACCGATGGGCAGCGGCGGGTGGTGCACCGCCACGAGCGCCGAGCCCGGGGAGGAGGTCGCGCTCGCCCCGAGCTGCTCCTCCAGCCAATGGAGTTGTCGCGCCCCCAGCCAGCCTCCGAGGCAACCCGGCCGGTGGCTGTGGAGCAGCAGCAGCTGCCAGGGCCCCAGGTCCACCCGGGCAGGAGCGATCCGGGCTCGTCGGCCCATCACCGCCCGCAGCAACAGGGCATGGTCGTGGTTGCCCGCCAGGAGGTCGATGGGCCCCGACCAGGGCTCCAGGGCCTCCCGGAGTGCCCCATAGCCGCCCCAACTCTCGTCATCGCAGAGGTCGCCGCTGAGGAGCAGGCGATCCACGCTGACCCCTTCCGCGGCCAGCTGGCCGAGACCCCCAACCAGGCCCTCCCTCAGGGCCCGCAAGGGGCGGCGACCGGCGATCCTTCCCTCGGGGTTGGCCAGGAGATGGGGATCGCTGAGTTGAAGGATGTTCATCACATGAAGGATGTTCATCACATCTGACGATCGTCGGCTTCTCCAAGCCAATCCCAGCTTAAGTTTCTGCCAGAGATTCCGGGCCTATGGCATCGATTCCCCCCGGCACGCGGCGGCGCTGCGCCCTGTGCACTGTCGAAATCCAGGGCATGGCCGGAGGGGGAGATCTGGTGCATTTCAGCCAGGGCGCCCCGGGCACCCGCGCCAAACTCTGGGCCCGGGTTTGCCAATACCTGCGCACGCCAGAACAATGCGCCCAGTGCATCAACCAAGACCCTGCCCTGCGGGGGGATGTCACGGGCAGCGATTACTACGCCGAGGCGCCCGTGTTCGACTTCTCCGCCCCTCCCCCTGGCGCGGGGGATCAGAAGACGATCCTCTAGGCTGACGCTTGAGCCCGCCGGGCCCTTCCCCTGTCACGGATGCTCCACGGGGCGTCCTGGCCCTCCGTTCCTCCAGCGCGACCCTGGTCGGTCCCTGGACTTCTGACCTGGAACGGGAGCCGACACCAGGGCAGTTTCACCACTGCGACCCGGCGCCATCCCACCGCCGAGCCGCCCTTGTCCCATCCGCTGATTCCACCACTCACCGAGCTGGCCCGCCGGGTGGCCGAACCTGCAGGATTGTCCGTGCGGGAGGTGCATCTCCTCTCCCACCACATCCCGCTGACGGTGCAGGTGGTGGTGGAACGGTGCGACGGAGAGGATGTCACCCTGGAGGCCTGCGCCGCCCTCAGTGGTCCCCTCGGCGAGGCCCTGGAGGCCTCAGCCTTGATCGACTCGGCCTACGTGCTGGAGGTGAGCAGTCCCGGTTTGGGCGAGATCCTCGAAACCGACCGGGATTTCAACAGCTTCCGGGGTTTTCCCGTGGAGGTGACCCTGCGGCGGGAGGGAGAGGGCACCACGACCAAAACGGGCCTGTTGCTTGGCCGCAACGACGACACCCTCACGATCAACGTTCGCGGTCGCAGCGTGCGGCTCCCCCGCGACACGGTGCTTGAGGTGCGCCTGACCCATGCCCAGGATCCCTGAGCCCTCGACCTCCGTTTCCTTTTCCCCCTTCCCTATCCCTTCCCTCCCATGGCCCTTGTCCTGCTTCCCGGCCTGAACAATCTGATCGAAGACATCAGCGAGGAGAAGAAGCTGCCCCCGCAAGTTGTTGAGGCCGCCCTGCGGGAGGCCCTGCTCAAGGGCTACGAGCGTTATCGACGCACCCTGTATCTGGGCATCAGCGACGATCCGTTTGATGAGGATTATTTCTCAAACTTTGATGTTGCTCTTGATCTGGAAGAGGAGGGCTATCGCGTTCTGGCGAGCAAGATTATTGTGGAAGAAGTGGAGAGCGAGGATCATCAGATCGCCATTCACGAAGTCTTGCAAGTGGCCGAAGATGCTCAAATTGGTGACACCGTTGTGTTGGATGTCACCCCGGAAAAAGAGGATTTCGGTCGCATGGCCGCCGCCACCACCAAGCAGGTGTTGGCCCAGAAGCTCCGCGATCAACAACGGCGCATGATTCAGGAGGAATTTGCCGACCTTGAAGACCCTGTCTTGACGGCTCGGGTGATTCGTTTCGAGCGCCAGAGCGTGATCATGGCCGTTAGCAGCGGCCTCGGGCGACCGGAAGTGGAGGCGGAGCTTCCTCGGCGCGACCAGCTGCCCAACGACAACTACCGGGCCAATGCCACCTTCAAGGTGTTTCTCAAGGAGGTCAGCGAAATTCCCAGGCGAGGTCCCCAGCTGTTTGTCAGCCGTGCCAACGCTGGTCTGGTGGTTTATCTGTTTGAGAACGAAGTGCCGGAGATTCAGGAAGGCTCCGTGCGCATTGTCGCCGTGGCCCGCGAGGCCAATCCCCCGAGCCGTTCCGTGGGCCCGCGCACCAAGGTGGCTGTCGACAGTGTGGAACGGGAGGTGGATCCGGTGGGTGCCTGCATCGGAGCACGGGGCTCACGCATCCAACAGGTGGTGAACGAACTGCGGGGGGAGAAGATTGATGTGATTCGGTGGTCCGCTGATCCTGGTCAATACATCGCCAATTCCCTCAGCCCGGCCAGGGTGGAGATGGTTCGCCTGGTGGATCCCGCCGGCCACCATGCCCATGTGTTGGTGCCCCCGGATCAACTCAGCCTGGCCATTGGTCGGGAGGGGCAGAACGTGCGTCTGGCGGCCCGGCTGACCGGTTGGAAGATCGACATCAAGAACTCCCACGAGTACGACCAGGGCAAGGAGGACGACATCGTGGCCGTGCAGATCGCCCAGCGGCAACGGGAAGAAGCCCAGCAGGCGGAGGCCGAGGCCCGGTTGGCGGCCGAGCAGGCCGCCCGTGCGGAAGAGGATGCCAGGCTCCGGGAGCTCTACCCCCTGCCCGAGGACGAGGACCAGGCCCAGGACGAGATGGAGGGCCTGGATGGGGACGAAAGGTCCGCCGCCGCCGACGAGGCGGATGGGGCTTCGGAGCCTCAAGACGAACCCCTGCCGGCCGGGGAGGTGGCTGGATGAGCCATCGGGGTCGACCTGTGCTGCGGCGTTGCGTGGCCTGCCGCCAACTCAAGGACCGGACCGACCTCTGGAGACTCGTCAGGTTGGCGGAGGGAGGTCTGGCCCTGGACAGGGGCATGGGGCGCTCGGCCTACCTCTGTCCCCACCCCGACTGCCTCAACGAAGCCCGTCGACGCCGTCGCCTCCAACGCAGTCTGCGCTGTGTTGTGGACGACGCGATCCTCAACTCGCTTGAGCAGCGCCTTCCCAGACTGCACCCACTGAGGCAAGATGAACAATGGCCCCAGCTTGGCTGCGGCCCGGTGGCATCCGTTGCCCCGCCCGATCGGAGACCTGAATGACCAGCAGCGGCAAAGTGAGAATCTATGAGTTGTCACGGGACTTGGGCCTGGACAACAAGGACGTGCTTGACGCCGCTGAAAAGCTCGCGATCGCCGCGCGCAGCCACAGCAGCACGATCAGTGACGAGGAGGCCTCGCGCATCCGTGCCCTGATCCGCAGTGGCGGCGCCCCCTCCCCCAGTTCACCGCCGGGACCACCGGCCAAAACCATTCTTTCCGTCAGCAAAGCCCCCGTGCCGCCCGCCGCCCGCCCCGCGGCGAGCTCCCCAGGAGCGCCGGCCCCAGCCCCGGTGACCCCGGTGTCGGCGAGCGAGGCCCGACCTCCCGCCCCGCGGCCTCCCGCGGCCGGTCCGAGTCGGCCCGTGGCGCCTCCCGCGCCACGGGCAGCCCAGCCTTCGGCGCCCCCCCTTTCCCCACGGGAGGAGCCCGGGGCCACGCCCCCTCCCGCCCGGCCCCAGCCCCGCCCCGCCGTGGTGACCCCACCACCGCCCCGTCCGGCGCGCCCCGCCAGCCCGGAAGCGGAGACCCCTCGGCCCCCCAGTGCGGCCCCCGCACCGCGCTCGGCCACCCCAGGGCCCCGGCCTGCGGCCTCCGTCGTTCCTCCGGTCGTTCGTCCGGCCCCTGGGCCGAAGCCAAACGCCCCCGCCACCCCCAGCGCGCCGCCCCAGGCCAGCCGGCCGGTGCCCCCCAGCGCTCCTGCCAGGCCGCTGGCGGGAGCGCCTGATCGTCCCAGCGCCCCCGCGGCCCGGCCTGCCATTCCCCCGGTCAACCGGGCCGGCCAACCCCCCCAGCGCCAGAGTCCCGGCAACCGCCCCCCCCTGCCCCCCAGTCCCCGGCCGGTGAAGCCCGGTGCCCCACCCAGCGGCACGGGCAAGCCCCAGCTGGTGGGCCGTCCCCAGCCCGCCACCCCGGCGCCCCCCCAAGGCGGAGCCCCCCGTCCGGTGGTGCCGTCGCCCCGGCCCCAGCGTCCGGGCTCCCCTCCCCCCATCCGTCCCGGATCCCGCCCTGCGGGAGGTCCCACCCGTGGCCCCGCGGCCCCGAGCCGGGGCGGCACCCCCCTGGAATTGTTTGGCAAGCCCATCCGCCGCGACGGATCCGGCACCCCCGGCACCCCTGGAGAGCCCCAGCGGCCTGGTGCCCCCGCCCGGCCCACCCGCCCGGCGGGCCTGCGCAAGCCAATGGCCCCTGGGGAGCTCATGCAGCTCCAGAAGCCCAGTGGTCGCCCCACCGCTCCCCCGCCCCGGCGGCCGGAGCGCCCCGCGGAGGGGCCCAAGCAGGAGGGCGACCAGGAGGTCGTCACCCCCACGGCCACCCCACCGGCGCCGCCCCGGCGCCCCGGCTTCAAACCGCCCCAGCCGGTCGGCCCCACCCGCGCCCGTCGCCCCGACTGGGATGACAGCGCCAAACTGGAGGCCCTGCGCAGCCGCACCCCCCAGAAGCAGCGCCAGAAGGTGCACATCATCGGGGAAAACGACGATGCCCTCACCGCGGAAACCGGGGGCTACGCGGGCGAACAGGAAGCGATGGTGCTCCAGGCCAGCCTGGCCCGGCCGGCCAAGCCCCGCGCCACCGCCGCCGCTCCCAAGCCCAGCGTGGCGGTGCGCAAGCGCAAGAAGGAAACCACCCGCCAGCGCCAGCGCCGCCGTGCCATGGAGCTCCGTGCCGCCCGCGAGGCCAAGGCCCAGCGGCCCGAAATGCTCGTGGTGCCGGAAGGCAACCTGACCGTTCAGGAATTGGCCGACAGGCTTGGGGTGGAGAGCTCGGAAATCATCAAGAGCCTCTTCTTCAAGGGGATCATCGCCACGGTCACCCAAACGCTCGATCTCCCCACGATCGAGACCGTGTCGGATGAGTTCGGCGTTCCTGTCCTGGAAGACGACGTTCAGGCCGCGGCCGCCAAGACCGTGGAGATGATCGAGGAAAGCGATCTGCAACACCTGATCCGTCGCCCCCCCGTGGTGACGGTGATGGGCCATGTGGACCATGGCAAGACCAGCCTCTTGGATGCAATCCGCAAAACCCGTGTGGCGGCAGGGGAAGCCGGAGGCATCACCCAGCACATCGGCGCCTATCAGGTGGATGTGCCCCACGCCGGTGAGCTGCGCAAGATCACCTTCCTCGACACTCCGGGCCACGAAGCCTTCACCGCCATGCGGGCCCGGGGCACGAAGGTCACCGACGTGGCCGTGTTGGTGGTCGCCGCCGATGACGGCGTGCGTCCCCAGACCCTGGAGGCCATCAGCCACGCCCGGGCCGCCGAGGTGCCGATCCTGGTGGCGATCAACAAGATCGACAAGGAAGGGGCTTCCCCTGAGCGGGTGAAACAGGAACTCTCCGGCCATGAGTTGGTGGCCGAAGACTGGGGAGGCAACACCGTAATGGTGCCCGTGAGCGCCATCAAGGGCGAGAACATCGATCACCTGCTGGAGATGATCCTCCTGGTCTCCGAGGTGGAAGATCTACAGGCCAATCCCGATCGCCTGGCGCGGGGCACCGTGATCGAGGCCCATCTCGACAAGGCCAAGGGACCGGTGGCCACCCTGCTCATTCAGAACGGCACCCTGCGCAACGGGGATGTGGTGGCGGCGGGGCCCGTGTTGGGCAAGGTGCGAGCCATGGTGGATGACACCGGCAAGCGGGTGAAGGTGGCCGGTCCGTCCTGTCCCGTGGAGGCCCTGGGCTTCAGTGAGGTGCCCACTGCCGGCGATGAGTTCGAGGTGTATGCCGATGAGAAGAGTGCCCGGGCCGTGGTGGGCGATCGCGCCAGCGAAGCCCGCGCCAGCCGTCTGGCCCAGCAGATGGCTTCTCGCCGGGTCTCCCTGGCGTCCATGTCTGGCCAGGCCAGCGAAGGGGATCTCAAGGAGCTCAACCTGATCCTCAAGGCCGACGTGCAGGGAAGTGTGGAGGCCATCCTTGGCGCCCTGGAGCAGCTGCCCCAGGAAGAGGTGCAGGTGCGGGTGCTGTTGGCCGCGCCGGGAGAGATCACCGAAACCGATGTGGATCTGGCCGCCGCCTCCGGCGCCGTGATCGTGGGCTTCAACACCTCCATGGCCTCCGGGGCCAAGCGGGCCGCCGATGCCAATGGTGTTGATGTGCGCGACTACGACGTGATCTACAAATTGCTGGAAGACATCCAGCTGGCGATGGAGGGCCTGTTGGAGCCGGAGCTGGCGGAGGAATCCCTTGGCGAGGCGGAGGTGCGGGCGGTGTTCACCATCGGCAAGAGCGCCGTGGCTGGTTGCTACATCACCAATGGCAAGGTGCAGCGCAACTGCAAGGTGCGGGTGCATCGGGGCAAGGCGGTGGTGTTTGAAGGGGATCTCGATTCCCTGCGACGCAACAAGGACGACGTCAAGGAGGTGGCCACCGGCTTCGAATGCGGCATCGGCTGCGATCGCTTCTCCACCTGGCAGGAAGGGGATCGGATCGAGGCCTACCGGCTGGTCACCCAGCGCCGCACCCTCAGCGGCTGAGCGCCTTGAATCCCCGCACGGAGTCGCTCCTGTGGATCCAGCTTCTGGGGCTGGCGGTCCTGCCCCTGGAAGCCCTGTTGATCCTGGTGGTCCTGGCCGGAAGCACCCCGGGGCCAGCCCCCCTGGTGGAGGAGCTGCTCTGCTGGAGCCTTGGTGCCCTGGCACCGGCCCTGGTGCTATGGCGCACCCCGGCCGATGTGTGGTCGCTGCTTTTGGCCCAGATCCCCGCCCGGGGGCGGCGCGATGGGCAGCTGCGCCTGAGCCGCTTGCAGGTCACCCTGCCCCTGAAATTGCTCGGCCCCGTCCTGGGGGCCGGCGCCTGGCTGCTCCTTGTGATGCGCCTCGATCAACGGGCGGCGATCGCCGCACCGCTCTGGCAGCTGAACCACCTGCCTCGCCTGGTGGCGCTCCTGCTTGCCGCCCTGCTGCTGAGCCTCATGCTCTGGCAGTGGCAACAGGTGGTCCAGGCCCTTTGGCTTCTTAGCCGCTCCGAGGCCCAGATGCGCTCCACCGCCCCTCTGGGGCCGGAGGAGTTGGGGCAAACCCGCCTCAGCCTGGGGCTGCCCCTGTTGTTGCCCGCACCCCTCAGCTTCGGTTCCATCAGCGCTTCACGCCCCTCCAGCTCGACGCGGAGCGACGCCCCGAAACAGGCCCCACCTCCGGCTGCGGTCGAGGCCGTCAGACCGGAGGCCGTCAGAGCCGAGACCGCCTCCGACCCTGAGGAGGGCTCAGCGGTTGGAGGGCAGCCGCTGCCGATCAACCCAGAGCAGCCCAGCGCAGAGGACCAGGGCCCCCAGCTGGATGAGCCAGTCGGATGAGGCCACGGTCTCCCCGCTGGCCCCCCGCATGGCCATGGTGGCCAGCCCCACCCCTGCCGAGGCCAACAGGGCAAACCACAGGGCCCGCCGCAATCCCCGCCAGGGCGAGCGGGCTTCCGCCAGGAGACGCTCCCTGAGTTGGGGATCCAGCGGTGATGATCCACCCAAGGGTCTTGGCGCAAGTGACGCAATGCTAATTTCCCTTTTGTGCCGGTGTAGCTCAGCGGTAGAGCAACTGATTCGTAATCAGTAGGTCGCAGGTTCAAATCCAGTCACCGGCTTCCCAGTCCCCGCTCCCGTCCCCCTTCGCCCAGGGAAGGCCTCACCCTTCCCCCACCTCCTGCCCAGGAGCCACCAGGGGGCGGCGGTGCGGGAGGTTGCCAAAATGCTCCCGCGCCACGGCCAGAAGCTGCCCCTCGCTGGGGTCGGCGATGGCCAGGGTTTCCACCCCCACCAAGCGCTCCAGCAGATCGGGCCGATGGCGGCGCACGTGGGCCAGGAGAAGTTGTCGCATGTCACTTTCCCCGGTGCCATGGCCCAGGAGCAACACCGCGTCGGCCCCTTCCATGGCCTCCATGATGCGGGTCAGGTAGTCGTAGTCTCGCGGCGCCTTCTGGCCGGCGATGTCGCGATCGTGGCGATGGCTGAGGTTTTCGCCGCTGCCCCACACCCCATGGGGCAGGAGCGCGGCATGGTCCACGGTCTCCCCATCCAGGAGGTAGGCGTCGGTGCGGTGATGGTCGAGGTGGATCACCAACCGGCGGCTTTGATCGCCCCGCTCACTGGCCGATTCCGCCTCCGGGTGTTGGGGGGTCACCCCCGCCTCCTCCAGGAGGTGACGCACCCGCAACACCGCATCCGGATCGAGATCGGGATGGTGCAGACCCTCACCCACCTGAAGCCAGGTTTCCTGGCCGCCCGGGAGGCGAATCTCCAGCCGGCGACCGTCCAGCGCGGTGATGTCGGCGCCCATGGCATGGAGCAGGGCCTCCACCTTGGAGGCGCGCAGCCCATGCACGAGCGGATGGCTGAACAGGGCCTCAAGCGTGCGTCGATGCTGGCGTTTCATGAACGGTCTGCCGCTGATTCGACCCTATCGAGACCCGGGTCAGGCGCCGGGAACCGTCACAAACAACCGCTCAGGGCTCCTCCGGCGTCGCCCCGTCTGCGGGGCGACGCTCGAGTTGGCTGAGGCGATTGAGCTCGGAGGCGGCCCGCAGGGCTGCCTCCTGGGTCAGGAACCGATGCGCCTCTTGGATCTCGCTCACCTCCAGCAGATTTTGGTTCGCCGGGTCGATGGCCAAAAACTTGGCCTCCATCTCTCGCTTCAACACGAAGCGCTCGGGTTGGCTGGGCAGGGGATGGGCGGTGTCGATGGCGGGTATCCAAGGCGTCATGCGATCCGCGGCACTCTGGCCAGTTGTGGGGAAAGTATCGCTGAAAACTTAGGCACCCCCGGGCTTCACCGGGCTGGGGGAGTCGTCGGCCAGCCCTTGATGGTGCACTTCGGCCCACTGCACCAACTGCTGGGCTTCCCACAGAGTGTTGGTTTTCAGACAGTGCCTGCGGAGATCGCAAATGCGATAGGAGCCATCGGCTTCGGGTGTGATCGTGAACCCCGCCGGTGTTGTGATCGTGTCCTCCACGGATGGGTGACGCAGCGCCTAACTGGCCTACACCGCCAAGGGGTGCCCGCGGCGTTGGTGAAACGACTCGTTGCAGCCCCCCGCGCGTGGTCGTCCCCAGAAGCTGGGATGATGGCAGGGCATTTCAACCGCAGGGATGTACACAGACTGGACCGCCGTGCTTCTCCTGTTGCTGACCGCCGCACCCCTGGCCGCGGTCGTGGGAACGGCTGCTTTCTTCATCTGGCGATCGAAGCGATCGGGCGTGCGCTGACCCCCCGGGGCGGGGCCCCACCGTGCCGGCCGCCGGCGCCGGTTGAAGGCCCAGGCCCAGGCAGTCCAGGCAGGTGCGAAAACGTCCATCCGCCAAGCGGAGGATGCCGCTACCCCCGCACCGGCGACAGGGGGGGGAGGTGGCCAAGGGGGCCCTGGAGGCGGTGGCCGGAGGGGCGGGGAGGGTCATGGCCGGGCATTGATGGTGTTGGTTTACACACTTTGGCCCTGTCCTTGCCCGGGGGCAGCCGGGGAATCCGAAAGGTTTCTTAAGCCTCCAGACCCCTCGTCCCAGCGGAGGCCCGGGTCCGGCCCGTCAGGGTGGTGCCGCGCCTCCGCCAGCAGCTCGTCGGCGCTCAGGCGGCTGCCAGGAGGCACCAGTCCCCCGCTGGCCGCCAGGAGACCAATCACGCCCGCGGCATCGAGCCCCCGGGCCCGGAGGGCGGCGAGGCCCTCGGAAGCCACCCGCTTGCTCAGCCGGTTCCCCTCCCCGTCACACAGCAGGGGGACGTGGCCGTAGCGGGGCGGCGGGATCCCCAAGGCCTGGCAGATCGCCACCTGGGCTCCGGTGGCGGGCCAGAGGTCGGCCCCCCGCACCACATCGCTGATCCCCAGGCTGAGTTCATCGACGGCGGTGGCCAGGTGATATGCCACCACCCCATCGGCCCGCCGCACCACCACATCCCCCACCTGCGCCATCCCATCCAGGCTCCCGGGGGGGCCGAAGCGCTCCTGCCAGCGCACCGCCCCCTCCCCCATCCGCAGGCGCCAGCTGGGCCAACGGCCCAGGCGCGGTTCCCAGTCGGGAGGCAGGGGGCGGCAGGTGCCCGGATAGATCGCCAAGCCGCCGTGGGGCGCGGAGATGTCCGCCAGCAAGCGGCGGCTGCAATGACAGGGATAGAGGGCGCCGGTGTGCCGCAGGGCGGAAAGCACGGCGGTGTAGAGCCCACCCCGCTGGCTTTGGCGGACCACCGGACCATCCCACTGGAGTCCCAACCACTGAAGGTCGGCGAGAATGGAGGCCTCGGCGCCGGGCCGCACCCGCGGCCGGTCAAGATCATCCAGCCGGAGCAGCCAGCGCCCGTTCCGGCGCCGGGCGTCCAGCCAACTGATCAAGGCCGTGCGCAGATTGCCGAGGTGAAGCTCCCCGCTGGGGGAGGGAGCAAAACGGCCAGAGACCCCCTGGTGGCGGAGACGCAGGCCCTGCGCCAAGACCTCCTGCAGGCCATCGGGAAGCGGAACCACGGAGCGCACCAACCAAAAAGCGGCCCCTGCAGGCCGCCCGGATGGGGCAGGGGGAGGGGTGACCCTCAGCCCTGAACCCGGTCCTTGAAGAGCTTGCCCGCGGTGAAGGCCGGCACCCGTTTGGCAGGAATTTTGATCTTTTCACCGGTTTTTGGATTGAGCCCTTGGCGCTCGGAACGTTCCCGGGGTTCAAAGGAGCCGAATCCGAGGATCGAGACTTTCTTCCCTTCCACCACCGAATCGATGATGGTTTCGATGGTCGCATCGACGACCAGGGAGACATCGGTTTTGGTGAGCTCAGTGCGAGCGGCAACGAGATTGACGAGATCAGCTTTGTTCATGATTCAGGGAATGAGCCTCCGGTGGGCGGTCTGTTGGGGTGAAGGGAACGAGGAGGCGAATCGGAGATCCGACCGCCACAGGGCTAACGCCGCTCAATCGTATGGGGATTCTCCCAGGGCGGCAACAGCAAAAGGCAGGGAGCACCGAGCTTTTTGGCCTTTCATTCCCTGCGTGCAGCTTTCCACACCATCAGCCCTGCCCTGCCCAGGGGTGGATTGCCGCCCCCTCGCGGGCCGGTCCTCCGTCCGCCAGGGCGGCCAGCAACCGGGCGCCATCGAGCACCAGCGCCTCCCCTCGGAGGGCCCCCAGGGCTGCGCCAGTGGCGATCCAGTCGGGGGATCCGGGGGGCAGTCGACCAGCCAGGGCGGCCGCGCTGCGCCGTTGGCGGGGCCAGTGAAAGCCCCTGGGCGAGGGCAGGGGCGCCAGCCGTTGGGGCCCCTGGGGCACGAGCAGCCGCCCGCAGAAGAGTCCATCCACCGCTCCGGCCACGCCCCCACGGGCATGGAGCACCGCCCCCCCCGGACTGGCACCGGGAGTCCAATACAGATGGAGGCCCTCCAGCAGCTGGAGGGCCGCCCCGAAGGAGCGGACCTCCACTCCAGGCAACAGGTAGGCCTCCTGCTCCTGCACCACCAGGGGCCAGCCCAGTTGCTCCCGCAGGCGCCGGCAGTGGCCATGGCCATCGCGCCCCAACAGCACCAGCCAACCGGGGCCGCGGCTGGCCCGTTCCTGAACAAACGCCTGGGTCGCCTCGGTGTCGGGGGGGCAATCCACGAGCACATCACCGCCGCCGGTCTCCAGCAGCCAGGCGCTTCCTCCATGGGTGTCCGGGTTGGGCGGAAACAGCCACAAACCAGGCCTCACCTGCCGGGGAGGACGGCCCGTCCGCCCCGGAGCGGGGGGGAACGCCGATCCAGCCATGCACCACACAGCCATGGAACGGGGAGCAGCCTAATTTGACTCCAACCGCGTCGTCCTTGACGGTGAGCAGGATTGGGCAACCCTGGCCGTTGGGGTCTTCCGCGACCCCTAGGGGGGTCAATTTCTCCGTGGTGGCACCCTTGGCCACCCGAGTGGAACTCCTGCTGTTTGCCGATGGGGAGGCCCAGGAACCGTGGGACGTCATCCCCCTGGACGGCCGACACCGCTCCGGTGACCACTGGCATGTGGAGGTGGAAGGGGTCGGGATCGGCTGTTGCTATGGCTATCGGGTGTTCGGCCCGTTGGAGCCGGGGAACCATGGCTTCAATCCCTCCAAGGTGTTGCTCGATCCCTGTGCCCGCGCCATTGCCGGCTGGGATGGGTATGCCCGCAGCGCGGCGGTGGGGGCCATCCCCAACACCTCCTGCTGCCTCAAGGGGGTGGTGACGGAACGGGATCGCTTTGATTTCAGACAGGCGCCCCGGCCTCGCCATTCCTGGCAGAGGAGTGTGATTTACGAGCTCCATGTGGGGGGCTTCACCCGGGGGGAGGGGTGCCCCGTTCCCCCCGCCCGGCAGGGCACCTTGCTGGGATTGATCGACACCCTGCCCCAGCTGCGGGAGCTGGGGATCACGGCCATCGAGCTGTTGCCCGTGATGGCCTTTGACCCCGAGGACGCCCCGGTGGGCCGCTACTGCCATTGGGGGTACAGCCCCTTGAGCTGGATGGCTCCCCATCCGGGCTATCTGGTGAACCCTGATCCCCTGGAAGCCCGCAACGAGGTGCGCGCCCTGGTGACGGCCTGCCACCAGGCCGGCTTGGAGGTGTTGTTGGATGTGGTCTACAACCACACCACCGAGGGCAACCAGGCTGGCCCCACCCTGAGTTGGCGTGGGTTCGCCGACTCGGTCTACTACCAACAAAACAGCCGCGGTGACTATCTCGACGTCAGCGGTTGTGGCAACAGCATTGCCGCCAACCAACCCCTCACCCGCCGCCTGATTCTCGAATCCCTGTGCTGTTGGGCCAATGAGCTTGGCATCGACGGCTTCCGCTTCGACCTGGGCATTGCCCTCAGCCGGGGGCCTGAGTTGGCCCCACTCGACCGCCCGCCCCTGTTCGAGGCGATGGAGGCGCTGCCCGAGCTGAGCGATTTGAAATTGGTGAGCGAACCCTGGGATTGCGGAGGTCTCTACCGAATGGCCGATTTCCCCGCCCGCAGGGTGGCCACATGGAACGGGCGCTTCCGTGATGACATGCGCCGTTTCTGGAAGGGAGACGAGAAATGTTGCTGGCCCGTCAGTCAACGCTTGGCGGGCAACCCTGATCTCTATGGGGGCCATCCCGCACCGTTGGGGCGCAGCATCACCTTCCTGACGGCCCATGACGGGTTCACCCTGGCGGATCTGGTGAGCTACAACCGGAAGCACAACCTGGCCAATGGCGAGAACGACCGCGACGGAGACAACCACAACAACAGCTGGAACCATGGCGTGGAGGGCCCGACCAGCGACAGGGCGGTCACGGCCCTGCGGGATCGCCAGATGCGCAATCTCCTCACCAGCCTGATGTTGGCCCCGGGGGTTCCCATGCTCCTGATGGGCGATGAGGTGAGGCGCAGTCAGGGAGGCAACAACAACACCTGGTGCCAGAACAATCCCCTGGGATGGATGCATTGGCGTCCCGATGCGGGTGATTTGGCCCTGCGTCGCTTTCTTTGCCGGCTGATTCGCCTGCGGCAACGGCTGGCTTCCCTACTGAACCCGGAGGTGCCCTTGGCCGAGGGATCCCTCCGCCGACCGGGGGAGGGTGCTCCCGTATGGAGGGAGTGGCATGGCGTGGAACTGCACAAGCCCGATTGGGCCAGCTGGTCCCACAGCCTGGCTTGGAGTCTTCACGACAGTCGCCAAGGGCCTCTGCTGTGGTGTGGTTGGAATGCCTATTACAAGGCCATGCATTTCGACTTGCCGCCGTCCGCGGCGGGCTGGATGCGCGTGATCGACACGGCCTTGCCGCCCGATCAGGATCTCCCCGACATCCCCGAGCGATGGACGCCTCCCGGCGCCCCCCTCGAAAGTCGCAGTTTGATGCTCATGCTGCACCCCTCCCTGGTGCCATAGGCCACGATCAGGCAGACGTTGGTCGCAGAGTGTTGGTCTCCGCTGATTCCATCAGAACGGCTGGCTAGGTTCAAGCCAAGGGTCTGAAGGAGAGCCATGGAGGCTGTTTCAGAGACGCGGCATTCCTGCGGTGGCCACATCGGCCTCTCCTTTTCGGGGGGAGGCTTTCGTGCGACAGCCTTTTCCCTTGGCACCCTCCCGATTCTCGGCCGATTCTGAATCGGGTCTGGCAGCGGCTGGATGATGAGCGGAAGCGGGGCGCCCTCCCGCCCACCCTGTCGCGGGACCTGGCCCTGTTGGAAGGACCCCTCAATCGCCGAAACGGCCTTTCCGAAAGCTACTGGGAAGGAGGTGGCGAGGATGAGGGCGATGCCCCCCGCCCAGCCCCGGGATCATTCAGGCGCGGGGCCCGGGTTCCTGGCTCAGACCGTTCCCCTCTGGATCGCCGCCAGGGCGAACGCTTCAAATCCCCGCACCACATCCAGCCGGTCGTAGAGATGAAGGTTCGCCTTCTGGCGAATCTCCTCGGCCAACCGTGCCCTGGCCTCCGGGTTGGTGATCAATCCCGCCGCCACGTCCACATACTCCTGCGACGAGTGGGTCACCGGTGGCTGGTCCACCCCGA
Organism: Cyanobacteriota bacterium; assembly: GCA_046340755.1. Lineage (GTDB taxonomy): Bacteria > Cyanobacteriota > Cyanobacteriia > PCC-6307 > Cyanobiaceae > Cyanobium. The sequence goes on along the minus strand of JBKDSY010000094.1, from coordinate 24,270 downwards.
TCACCTTGTAAGCCCCGGCCACAAAGCGTGAGCGCAGGAACCGTCCCTCCAGGGTCACGATGGGCGTGCCGGCGTGGAGTGTTTCGAACAGGGTGACGCCACTGCAGAAGTGAAACGGGTCGAGCAACACGTCGATGCAGGCGGAGAGGGCCAGAAAGTCGGGCCGCTCCAGGCGGGAGAGCAGGATCAGACGGGAGTGGGCCGTGGGAGCGGTGCGAGCCAGGCGATCAAGAAAAATCTCGGTGAGTTGGCTGGTTTTGGATTCGATGAAGACAAACCAGGCCTGGGGCACCCTCTGGGCCAGCTGTTCCAGAACGGCGTCGAATTCAGGGTGAATTTTCTCAAAGAGCTGCAGGCAGCCAAACAACGGCTCCCCTTCCGGCAACAGGAACCAAGCCCGCGGGCGGGACGGGGCCTGGATCAGGGCCCGCGGATAGGAGCAGGGCAACCCCGGGAGTCGAACCAAGACCTCGCTGTAGTGATCATCCCCATCCTCCGGCTCCACAGCGTCACCAGACAGGTAGGCATCAATGGTGGCCATTCCAGAGGTCTGGGGCACCCCCCAGCCGGTGACCTGGATGGGCGCATGGCGGCGACAGGCCAGCATGCCCATCCAGGGATGCATGCCGATGTCGGTGTAAAAGAGCAATCCGAGCTGAAGTTGGCGCAACAGCGTTGATGACTCCTCCAAGCCCTGGGGCAGGTGGATCACCTCCTGACCATAGGCGTTCAGGCGCCGGCTGACGTCATCCGACGGCGATGCGGGAAGGTGAATCATCACCACATCAAACAAGTCGCGATCCAGATGCTGAATCAGCCCTTCAAAGGCGCGGGCGTGGCTGTGGTTGTAGAAAAAGCCAGAGAGGAAACCAAGGCGTGCTTTGCCCCTCCGCACACCGGGAAGGGCTGGTGTTGCTGGAGGCGGGTTGGGCTCTGCAAAGGCTTTTCCCAGCAACCGGCCATACCGCTCCAGCAGTTGCCGATGGTTGGTGTTCTCATAAATCAGGTAGAAGGGATGGCAAGTGCTGATCTGATTCGGGTAGTGCTTGAGGTGATCAATGTCCTGTTCAATGGCCGCGAGTTCCTTCTCGGTGCGTGCCTGCAGGGCCGCCATCTGGGAGAGTGAAGTGGGCACAAGTGGCTGAACGAAGGCGAGATTCAGTCGCAGGGTCAGGGCATCGGGTTGAAGGCGTAGCGCTTCCCTGTGCCAGTGAATGGCCGCCTCCGGCTGGGAGAGGTTTCTGCAGAGATGGCCCAGCTGGGTGCGGCACGTGAGGTTGGTCGGATCCCAGGTGGCGGCCTGGGTCCATGCCTCAACCGCAGCCGTGGGATCCCCCCACTGGCTGAGCAGGTCGCCCAAAAGATGCCAGCCCCGCGCCCGGGTGGGATCCTGCCGCAATCCGTTCCGAAGGCGTTCAATCGCCGCTCCGATCTGTCCCTGCGCCACCTCCCCGCGGGCCTGTTCCACCCAGTCCTCCAGCGGATCCCCATCCCGTGGCGCCGCAGCCGTGGGATCCCCAGGGCCACCAGCCCCTGAATCCCCCTGAATGGCCTCGATGTTTGGCATGGCTCCTGCGCAAGGGCGGGCGTGGTGGCTCGCCGGTCTGCTGGCAAGCCTGAAAAGGGTTGGAGCCCCCCAGTTACGCCCCTCCCCATGATGACCCTGGCCCGATCGCGCCCCATTCCGGCATGACCAGCCCCGGCCCTGGCAGCCCTCTTCCGCCTCTCCCCTGGCGCTTGGGGGCGGGCCCTCCGCCTCCGCCCTCGGCCGATCCCCTCCCCCTGCTGCTCCTGATCGACCGTCGCGACCCCCTGGCGCCCTCTCGTCGGGCCGCCCTGCCCACCCTCCTGTCTCCCGCTGAATGCCAACGCCATGCCGCCTTCCGCCAACCCGATGACCAGGAGCGCTACCTGGTGGCCCGAGCCGCCTTGCGGGAACTGTTGGGCCATTGGTTGGAGCGGCCTCCCGCGGCGGTCACCATCGAGGTCGGCCCCCACGGCAAGCCCAGCTGTGCCGGTGCGCCGGCCTTCAACCTCAGCCACTCGGGCGATCTGATCCTCCTGGCGTTCCACGGTGGTGGTGGCGAGGTGGGGGTGGATGTGGAGCAGGCACGGCCGAACCTGGACTGGCGTTCCATCGCCGAGCGTGTGCTGTCCCGCCCCGAGGTGGCGGCCTTGGGCGAGCTCCCCGCGCCCGAGCAGGCCCGGGGATTCCTCCAGGCCTGGTGTCGCTTGGAGGCACGGCTCAAGGCCGACGGCGAGGGCCTGGCCGGTCTTGAGCAGCTGCGGGCCGGGGACGCCGAACGGGATGGCCCCGGCTTCTTGCACCTCTGGGATGTGGCCGTGCCGCCGGGCTATGCCGCCGCCGTCGCCGCCCGTGGCGCTGGTCTCATGGGCCCTCGGGCGGCGGGGGCAGGGGCCTGTCGTTCCAATCCTCCGCAGTGAGAGGTTGGCCCAGAAGCTGCTTCTCCGCCCGTCGCACGGCCCGCGGGTGGCTCAGCAGATCGTTGGCCTCCAGCAGTGGGATGCGCTCCAAGGGCCACTCCCCGGGAACCCGTGGCGGAGGTTGCCACTGGAAGGTGCTCTCCGGGGCCCGCTCGCGGCAGAGCTGCTCCATCTGCCGCCGCAGGGCCAGGCGCACGGGGCCGTGGGCCAACACCTGGAAAAAGTCCTGCCGCGGCGCCCGGCCCATGCTCACGGGTGTGGCCCCGTTGCCGTCCCGCAGGCGAGCCCCATCGGGATTCCAGAGCGGCCGGCAGAGCCCCCGTTCCCGGGTTTGCACATCCAGCCAGAGATGCAAGCCCTCGCCCCGGGGGCGGTTGACCACCGCCAGGCCATCGCCAGGCCGCTGCCGCGGCAGGGCATACACCCGCCAGCTGGGCCGCTCCGCCGCCGGCACGCAGGCCGTCAAGAGCAGGGCCAGGGCAGGCGGAAGCACAGCCAGGGGCAGCCTTGGGGGCACGGCCATCGCAGCGGATCTCGCGCCATGATCCGACGGCCCCGTTTGCGATGTGGTCGTCCATGGCGCTGACTCCCTCCACCTTGCTCCCCTTGGGCACCCCTCTCCTCTGGAGCCTGATGGAGGAGGCTCTCACCCCGGTCAGTGGCGGGCCCCTGCCGCCGGCCGATGGCTTGGTGGGAACACCCGTGTTGGTGCTCTTCCTCTGCCCCCACTGCCCGTTTGTGAAGCACATCGAGCCCGAGCTCACCCGGCTGCAGCAAGACATCGGCCAACAGGTGGCCCTGGTGGCGATCCGCAGCAACAGCCTGGCCACCCACCCCCAGGATGGCCCCGGCGGGATGGCGGCCCAAGCCGCCAACAACGGCTGGCGCTTCCCCTACCTGGCGGATGACAGCCAGGCCGTGGCCCGGGCCTTCCAGGCGGCCTGCACCCCCGACCTCTATCTTTTTGATGGTGCCCACCAGCTGGTGTATCGGGGGCAATTGGATGGCAGTCGCCCTGGCAACGCCATCCCCCTCGACGGACGGGATCTGCGGGCGGCCCTGACGGCCGTTCTGGCGGGTCAGGCCCCCCCATCGGAGCAACGGCCTTCCATCGGCTGCAACATCAAGTGGCATCCCGGCCAGCAACCGGCCTGGGCCTGATGGCCAACGGCAGAGGGGACCACACACCTCTTGTGAATTCTTTCGCGGGGCTTAAGGTTGCCGCCATGCATGTGCCCCCCTTCAGCCTCGCGGAACAGCTGAGGCAGCTCGGTGATCCTCTCGATCAGGCTGTTTCGCAGGTGTTGCGAAGCGGTCAATACATCGGTGGCCCAACCATCGCTGATTTCGAGGCGGCTTTCGCCGACACCTGCGGGGTGCCCCACGCCATTGGTTGCAACAGCGGCACCGACTCCCTGATCCTCGCCCTGCGGGGCCTGGGCATCGGCCCCGGCGATGAGGTGATCACGTCGTCCTTCAGTTTCTTTGCCACTGCTGAAGCGATCAGTGCCGTCGGCGCCACCCCTGTTTTTGTTGATGTAGCGGAAGACACCTATCTGTTGGACCCAGAGCGCATCCCGGCGGCCCTCACCTCCGCCACCCGCGCCCTGATGCCCGTCCACCTATTCGGTCGCCCGGTGGACATGGAGCGGATCACCGCCATCGCCCGTGCCCACGACCTGCTGGTGATCGAAGACTGTGCCCAGGCTTGTGGTGCCCAGTGGGCAGGGCGCCCGGTGGGCAGTTGGGGAGATGCGGGCTGCTTCAGTTTCTTCCCCACCAAGAACCTTGGCGCGGCGGGCGACGGTGGCGCCGTGGTGTGCCGGGATCCTGCCCTGGCCCAGCGGGTGCGGGAGCTGGCCGTCCATGGCATGCCCCGTCGCTACCTGCACACTGCCCTTGGATACAACAGCCGCTTGGATGCCCTTCAGGCGGCGGTGCTGCAGGTGAAGCTTCCCCACCTGGCCGGGTGGGTGGAGCGCAGGCGGGCTATCGCCGCTGTCTATCTGCAGGCCCTTGCCGATCTCCCGGGCCTGGTGTTGCCCGAGGCCGGGCCCGACGGCCACAGTTGGAACCAATTCGTGGTGCGTCTCACCACCTGCCACCCCCACCAACCTTCCTGCGGGAGCCTTTGCACCCCCTCCGGCGACAGCGCCACCTATGGCCTGCCCGAGGCATGTTGCCGCGACTGGTTCAAACAGCAACTCCAGGAGGCCGGCGTGATCACGATCATTTATTACCCGATTCCCATTCACCGCCAACCGGCCTATGCCCACCTGGGCTACCGCAGCGGCAGTTTGCCCACCACCGAGCGCCTCTGCGCCGAGGTGCTCAGCCTGCCCATCTTCCCCGAGCTCACCGATGCCCAACAGGAGGCCGTGATCAGCGCCTTGCGCCAGGTGCTCCCCGCCCGGTCCACCACCCCGGCCGGCGCTCCCCTTCCTGTTTGACCCTCAGCCCCCCCGGGGCAAGGTGGCATACAGCGCCTTGAATTCGGCCTGTTGTCGCTTGTGGTCCACCACGGGCGGGGGGTAGCCCCGGCGTTCGATCGGGGCGATCTCTCCGCGGATCAGGTCTGCCGTGGCCACGTGGGCCAGTTCGGGCAACCAGCGGCGGATGTAGGTGGCCTCCGGGTCAAACTTGGCCGCCTGGCTGGCGGGATTGAAGATCCGCAGGGGCTTGGGATCCATGCCGCTGCTGGCGCTCCACTGCCAGCCACCGTTGTTGGCGGCCAGATCCCCATCCACCAGCCGAGCCATGAAGGCCGCCTCCCCGAGCCGCCAGTCGCAGATCAGGTCCTTCACCAGAAACGACGCCACGATCATGCGACAACGGTTGTGCATCCAGCCGCTGCCGTTCAGCTGTCGCATGGCCGCATCCACGATGGGCACCCCGGTCATCCCCTCCCGCCAGGCCTCCAGCCAGTGGGGGCTGTTCTGCCAGGGGAAGTGGCGCCACTGGGGGCGGTAGGGCCCCTCGGCCAGCTGGGGGAAATGGAAGAGGGCCTGCTGGTAAAACTCCCTCCAGGCCAGTTCTTGTTCCCACACGGCGATCGATTCCAGGGCCTCCGTGCTCCGGGCCAACTGGCGGGCTTCTTGGGCGGCCGCCCAGGACTGGCGAGGGCTGAGGGCACCGAACTTCAGGGCGGCGCTCAGGGCCGAGGTGCCAGCCTCCGCGGGGAAGTTCCGGCCCTCTCCGTAGGCGAGAAGGGGCCCCCCACCCGGCCCGCCGTGGCAGAACGTCTCCAGTTGGGCCTGGGCAGCGGCCTCCCCGGGCTTGCATGGGCACAGGGCCTGGCCGGCAAAGGCAGGGCCGAGCTCCGCCGGGGAGGGCACGGTCTCCCGCAGGGGCAGGCGCTGCCAGAGCCGTTGCCGCTCCTCCGGCCAGCCCGCCTTCACCGGATCCGGCGGCAGATCCACCAACCCCGTGGGAGCGGCCACCGGCTCCAGACCCCCCGCTGCCGCCGATCCGAGGGGGAGGCGCTGCTCCAGCTGGCGACGCCAACTGCGCAGGAAGGGGCCATAGACCCGGTAGGGATCCCCGCCGCCGGTGCGCAACGCCTCTGGCGGCACCAGGAGCTGGTCCCAATCCACCAACACCCTCTGGCCCTGGGCCTGCAGGGCCGCGGCGACGCGCCGATCCCGCTCCCGGCCGTAGGGCTCCACATCCCGATTCCACGCCACCACCTCCGCGCTGATGGCCGCGGCCAGACGGGGCAACACCTCCACGGGATCCCCTTGCAGCACCAGCAATCGGCTGCCTGCCTGGCGCCAGCCCTGGGCCAGCTCCCGCAGGCTCTCGCCCAGGAACCACAGCCGCGCCGGCGCCACGTTGGCGGAGGAGAGGAGCGCGGGATCAAGCACAAACACGCCGGTCACGGCGGGGGTGGCCGCGGCGGCCGCCGCCAACCCCAGGTTGTCGGCCAGGCGGAGGTCACGCCGATGCCAGAAGAGCCAGCGGGGGGGGGCAGCCATCAGTGGTCCCCCACCCGCCGGGCCAGACACCAAGCGCTGACACTGCGGCCATCAACGGGCTCCTCCAGGGCCAACAGGGCAGCGTCCAGCTCCTGGGGGGTGAAGACCCGCCGGAGAAGGGTGGGGTCCTCCTCCCGTTCCCCGGGGCCCCTGCCTGGTTCGGGTGTGTCCAGGTCTCGTTCCACCTCCATCACCCCAAGGGTCATGAGTTCATCGGAATAGCCAGGATTGGGGCGCAGCTGGCCCAAGGTTTGCCAACCCTGGCCGCCATGGCCCGTGAACCGGCGCACCAGCCGTTCACCCGCCGCCGCCGGGGATTCCTCCGGCGCCAGGGTGCCGGAGGGAAATTCCAGAACCCACCGGGCCACCGCCGGTCGGTAGTGGCGCAGGGCCAACAGGCGCCCATCCGGGAGGTGGGGCACCACCAACACCGTGGGGGGATGGCGAAGCCAGCCAAAACTGCCTTCCAGGCCCATGGGCAGCCGCAGGCGCTCCCGCACGAAGCGGCAGGGGCCGGCGGCGAGCTCCGCCTCGATGGCCAGCTGTTGATGGGTGGCGGACGGGGATGGGGTCATGGGTGGTCACCCCTCATAGCCCCAGCACCTGCCGGGCCCGATACCAGGCGGTGACGCTCTTGCCATCCAGGGCCTCGTCGCCACTGGCGATCAGCGCATCGAGCCTGGCCGGCTCCATCAGCACCACCTCCAGATCTTCGTCCACATCCCCGGCGGGGGGATGCTCCAAGGGGGTCAGACCCCGGGCCAGGAACAGATGGATCACCTCATCGGAATAACCCGGGCAGGGCAACATGGCCCCCAGGGAATCCCAGCGGCTGGCCATGTAGCCCGTTTCCTCCTGCAATTCCCGCTCCATCGTGCCCAGGGGATCCTCCCCCGGATCCAGGGTGCCAGCGGGGAACTCGAGCAGGCGGCAGGCCACGGCGAAACGGTATTGGCGCAGGATCACCACCCGGCCGTCATCGAGGAGCGGCACCGCCAGGGAGGCCCCGGGATGGCGGATCAGGCCGAAGGTGGCTTCCAGGCCGTTGGGCAAGGCGTAGCGGTTGAGCTCGAAGCGGATCTTGCGGGCCTCCAGGGAGGCGATGGTGTCCAGATGGCGCGAGGGTTCGGGTGGGGGCAGCGGCGCCATGGGGAGGGCATGGGAGAGGAGGAGGCCAGCTTGCCTCACCCTGTCGGTTCCTTCGCATCAGGGTTGGCGCCGCCGCCCCTGGAGCAGCTGACGGCAGACCATCGCCGCCGAGACGCTCACCCCCGCCGTGCCCTCCCCGGGATGGAGGGAATCGCCACAGAGCCAGAGGCCCCGCAGGGGCGTGCGGCTGGCCAGGCCGAAGGGGCCGAAGCGGCTCGGATGCTGGCCCAGGCCCCCCACCCACCCCCAGGGCCGCCCCGTCCACCCCTGCCAGCCCCGGGGGGTGGCCAGCTCGGCCAGGCGCCAGTGGTTTGGTTCAAGGCCAAGGAGCTGCTCCAGGCCTGCCTGGATGCCCATCAGGGCCTGCCGCTTCCGCGCCTGATAAACGCTCTCCTCCAGCCCAAACCACGGCCGAGCGGGGGTGAACACGCTGGCGATCACCGTCGCTTCCCCCGCGGGGGCCCGCCCATCCCCCTCTTCGCTCAGGGACACAAACAGGGGCCCCGGGTCGGCCCAGTCCAGCTGCAGGTGGCTGGCCACCCCAAGGGGCAGATGGCGACGTTCCACCGCGCCGTAGAGCACCAGGGCGCCGCTCGGTTCATTCAGGCCCTCCAGGCGCCGCCGGTAGCCCGGGGGCAGGGCGTCTCCGAGCAGGTCGGGCAGGGTTTGGGGTGGCAGGGTGAGCACCACATCGCGGGCCTGAAGGAAAAAGGGCGTCCCGCCAGGACCTTCGCCCTCCACCCCCCAGGGGTCCTTCGAGCGCTGGGGGGGGCGCAAGCGGCGCACCCGATGGCGCAGTCGCAGCGTGCCCCCATGCGCCGCCAGGGCCCCTTCCAGGGCTGTGCTCAGGGCCTGCATGGAGCCCCGCAGGTGCCATAACCCTCGGGGAGCCTGCACCACCGACAGCACCGTGGCGCCGTAGAGCGCGGCCGTGCGATCGGCGGGTTCCTGGGAGTAGAGCCGCAATTGCAGGTCGAGAAAGCGCCGCAGCCGGGCCCCGCCCGGGGCGGCGGCAGCGCCGCTGAGGCGGAGGAGGTCGGCGACCGTGCTGGCCGTGAACACCCCCGTGGCGAGCACCGCCGGATCCAGGGCCCCCAGGAGCTGTCCCAGGTCCCACCAGGAGCGGGGCGGCAGGATCGGATCCCTATCGGCAAAGGCCCAGGTGGCTCGCTGGAGCCCGTCGCAGAGGGCCCAGAAGGAGCCGCAGCCGGGAAACTGGTGCTCCCGCTCCTGGCGCCAGCGCTCTGGATCGCGCCAGAGGGCCACGGGGGGCCGACCATCCGCCAGATCCACCACGCAGCCTGGATCCAGGGGGGTCGCCGCCGGGGCCGCCACCCCCAGCTGGGCAAACAACCGGGCATGCACCCCCCCGGGCTCCAGGCCGGCCACCTGGGTGGCACCCACGTCAAAGGTGTAAGGGCCCCGCCGGAAGGTGCCCGCGCATCCTCCGCCCTGGTGGTGGGCCTCCAGAAGCCCAACCGACAACCCTTCCCGGGCAAGGAGAGCCGCCGCCGTCAGTCCGGCGATGCCGGCCCCCACCACCAGCACATCGGTCATGACCGTGGAGCATAGAGTTTTTCAGGGTCTGCCTTCTCTGACGCCGTCCTGATGGTTCCCTCCGTTGCCGACCCCCTGGCCGCCTGGCTGCAGGAGCGACTCGGGGTCGAGCTGGTGGACCGGGCCCCCGTGGGGGGAGGCTGCATCCACGGCGCCTGGGCCCTGCACACGGCGGGGGGCGACCGTCTGTTTGCCAAGACCAACCGGGCCGACCGGCTGCCCCTGCTGGAGGCGGAGGCGGAAGGTTTGGCGGCCTTGAGGCCACTGGCGCCTGAGGGTCTTGTCATCCCTGAACCCCTGGCCTGGGGTGTGGCGGGCGATCAGGCGGTGCTGGTGATGCCCTGGCTGGCCTTCCGCCGGGGGGCCGACAGCTCCAACGCCTGGGGGGAGTGCGGCGCCAACCTTGCCCGGCTGCACCGCCTCAGCCTGCAGCCCGGCCCACGAGAGGATGGCGGCCATCGCTTTGGCTGGCGAGCCGACAACTTCATTGGTGGCTCCCCGCAGCTCAACGGTTGGCGAGACAATTGGGCCACGTTTTTCATCGACTGTCGCCTCCAACCCCAGCTGGCGTGGCTCGCAGGCCAGGGGCAGCCGGTGCGGGGCGCCGAACGCCTATTGGAAGGCCTGCGGCCGTGGCTTGCGGGCCATGGTCCAGAGCCCTGCCTGGTGCATGGAGACCTGTGGAGTGGAAACGCTGCCCTGCTGAGCGGTGGGGGGGGGACCCTGTTCGATCCAGCGATTTACCGGGGGGATCGGGAAGTGGATCTGGCGATGGCCCGGTTGTTTGGTGGCTTCCCGGAGGCGTTTTTCAACGGCTACAACGAGGCCTGGCCCCTGCCAGAGGGCTGGCAGCAGCGTGTGGAGCTCTATAACCTCTACCACCTCCTCAACCATGCCAATCTTTTTGGCGGTGGCTACAAACATCAAGCCCAGTCAGTGGTGGGAACACTGCTGGACTTGATTGAGCAGGAAAGGAGAAATTAACCGATATATTCTTTCTTGATTGTGTCAACCCTGTTCATCAGCTCAGAGCGCTTTTCACTGGTGGTCAGATTGTTCCAAGCCCAGTTACCCACCACCACCAATCCCAACAGTTCAAGCAGTCCGGGCACGATGGGCAGAAGATTGATGGTGTCAAGCACACCCTTGATCAAGATTTGGGCAATGATCACGGCGAGGAAGATGCCCGCTGCCTTGCCTAGTTTGCCCACCTGGCTCCAATCCACATGCGCGAGGGCCTCATTGACTTTGGTCAGAACATCGCCGTAGCGCTGTTTGAAGTCAAAACCCGCATCGCTGGACGGGCTGGTCTCAGCGGTTTTCACCTCGGTAGTTTCGGTGGTGGCGTCACTCATCGCCTGACGGGCCTGCAACAGAATTCCGCCTTAAGATACAGGTGTGACGCAAGACTGGCCAGAGCACATTCGTTTTGGTTCCAAGGCCCTGACCGTCGCGGCACGCGTGTTGGGGGCCGCGGCTCCCGAGGAGGGCTGTGCCCTGCTGCTTGGCCCCCCTTGGAGCGTGGAGCGGATCTGGCCCTGCCGCAACGTCTGGACACCGGAGGAGGAGCGGCCCCGCCGTTTCGCCATTGATCCCCGGGAGCAGCTCCTGGCTCAGAAATGGGCCCGCCAGCGGGGATGGCAAGTGTTGGGATCCCTGCACAGCCACCCGGGCGGGATCCCCGTGCCATCCCCCACCGATCAGGCCTTGATTGGGCCGCCAGCCCTGGTGGCGATCCAGGCGGGTGCGGAGTTGGCCTGCTGGTGGTTGTCCGAGACAGCCCCCCCCCGCCGGCTGGTGTGGACAATGGACATTCAGGTTTCCCGCGAGGTGGGCCCCCATGCTTCCTCCTGACACCAGCGGCGTTCAGCTCAGCCCCGATGAGGTGGCCCGCTTTTCACGCCATCTCATCCTGCCGGAAGTGGGCATGGAGGGCCAAAAGCGGCTCAAGGCCTCTTCCGTGCTCTGCGTGGGCACGGGGGGGTTGGGATCCCCCCTGCTCCTCTACTTGGCGGCGGCGGGGGTCGGCCGGCTTGGCATCGTCGATTTCGACGTTGTGGATTCCAGCAATCTGCAGCGCCAGGTGATCCACGGCACCAGCTGGGTGGGCCAACCCAAGATCGAATCGGCTCGCCACCGCATCCTGGAGATCAATCCCCACTGCCAGGTGGAGCTCTACAACACGGCCCTCACCAGCGAGAACGCCCTGGAGATCCTGGCCTCCTATGACGTCATCTGTGATGGCACCGACAACTTCCCCACCCGCTACCTGGTGAACGACGCCTGCGTTCTCCTTGACAAACCGAACGTCTACGGCTCCATCTTCCGCTTTGAGGGGCAAGCCACCGTGTTCAACCACCAGGGTGGGCCCAACTACCGCGATCTCTTCCCCGAACCCCCGCCGCCCGGTCTGGTGCCCTCCTGCGCGGAGGGTGGCGTGGTGGGGGTGCTTCCTGGAATCATCGGTGTGATCCAGGCCACCGAAACCGTCAAGATCCTCACGGGGATCGGCACCACCCTGAGCGGGCGCCTGCTCCTTTTTGATGCCCTCACCATGAGCTTTCGCGAGATGAGGCTGCGTCCCGATCCCGATCGACCCGTGATCGATCGGCTGATTGACTATCAAGCGTTCTGTGGGGTGGCCGGTGCCGCCCCAGGCCAAGAGGAGGCTGCCGCCGTGGATGCGATCACCGTCAAGGAGCTCAAAGCCCTGTTGGACGAAGGAACCGCCGATGTTGTGCTGATCGATGTGCGTAACCCACCGGAGGCCGAGATTGCGGTCATTCCCGGTTCGGTGCTCATCCCCCTGGATCGGATCGAGAGTGGCGAGGCGGTGGACGAGGTGCGCCAGCTGGCGGAGGGCAAGACCCTCTACGTGCATTGCAAGATGGGTGGACGGTCCGCCAAGGCCCTGATCGCCCTGCGCCGCCACGGCATTGACGGCATCAACGTCAGTGGCGGGATCCAGGCCTGGAGCAAGGAGGTGGATCCAGAGGTGGCGCTCTACTAGCTCAGTAGTCCACCCCTCGCTTGAGATCCACACCCCGCTCGGCGTAGTGCTTGTGACAGACCATCTCTGAATGCACGCCCGCAAGGTTGAAGTAGTCGGGACGACTCTTGCAGCGTCCCGTGATGATCACCTCGGTTTCCGAGGGTTTGCGCAGCAGGGTCTGAACGATGGGCTCAACCGGCAACAGCTCGAGATCCACTGTGGGATTGAGTTCATCCAGGATGACGGTTTTATAGAGGCCGCTGGCAATGGCCGCCCGGGCGATCTCCCAGGAGCGTTCGGCTTCCACGTAATCAATAGGCTGCTGTTGTCCGCGCCAAACGATGGCGTCTCGACCACTGCGAAGATGGTCAACCAGATGGGGATAGCTCTCCCTCAGGGCGGCAATCGCCGCATCTTCCGTATAGCCGTTGCCTCCCTTTAACCACTGCAGAATGAGCACCCTGTGGCTTTTGTCCTGGCTGATGCCACGGCCTATGGCCTGCAGGGCCTTGCCCAGGGCACTGGTGCTCTTGCCCTTCCCATCGCCCGTGTAGATCTCGATCCCTTGCAGGCCCGGTGAGTCGCCAGTGTGGGCGCGCATCTCGGAGTGCAGATCCGCCAGTTGCACCAGGGCTGGTGGCGCCCCTCGACCGGTGCAAATCACCTCCATGCCGGGGGGTTTGGTGGCCAGGGTGCGCGCCACTTCCTCCCCATTCAGTAGCCCCAAATCCAGCACGGGATTGAGCTCATCGAGCACGACCACCGAGTAGAGATTGCTGGCCAAGGCTCCCTTGGCGATGTCCCAGCCTCGCTGCGCCTCCATTCGATCAAAGGGCATGGCTTCACTGGCTGTGAAAAACTCCCCCCGGCCCGTGCGCACCTGGTCGATCAGGTGGGGAAAGCCCTGTTGCAGCGCTTCGATCGCGGCATCTTCGTCGTAGGAGCGCCCCGGCCCCTTGAGGAATCGCAGCAGGAGCACCCGGGTGCGCTTCTGTTCGCAGATCCCTAGCCCGATGGTGCGGAGCACCACCCCAAGTGCCGCCTGACTCTTGCCCTTGCCCTCCCCGTCATACACGTGCAACTGGCCGTGGGCCCGCTCGTCTTGGCCCCTGGCCGTGCGGATGCCGATGCCTCTGCCGGTGCCCCGTTGGCTGGTTTGCGCGTCGGTCGGCGGGGTCATGGGCCTGGCCTATGGAGCAGGATGCTACCGATGCGCAACCGTGAACCCCTGCAGGACATCCACGATGGCATGGCTTTGACGGGATGGCTGAGACACCTGTGCTGACGCTCCTTGAATCGCTTCCCCCCGGCCTTGCCAAGGCCCTGGAGGGGATGCGCCAGTCCCTGGAGGCTTATGGCCAGGTGGTGGTGGCCTACTCCGGCGGGGTGGACTCCACCCTGGTGGCAGCCTTGGCCGCAGAACGTCTGGGGGAGCGGGCCCTGGCGATCACGGGGGTGTCCCCCGCCCTGGCGCCCCACCTCCTGGAGGAGGCCCGCGCCCAGGCCCGCTGGCTTGGCCTGCGTCATCTGGAACTCCCCACGGCCGAGCTGAGCGATCCCGCCTACGCCAGCAATCCCGCGGACCGCTGCTATGCGTGCAAGCGGGAACTCCACGGTCTGTTGGCCCGCATCCGGGGGGAGGCCGGCAACGCCCTGGTGGTCGATGGCGTCAACCTGGACGACCTGCAGGATCACCGCCCCGGACTGCGGGCCGCCCGGGAACACGGCGTGCGTTCCCCCCTGGCGGAAGCCGGTGTGGACAAGGCCGGCGTGCGCCACCTTTCCCGTGCCCTGGGCCTGCCCTGGTGGGAGAAACCCGCCCAACCCTGCCTGGCCTCCCGCTTCCCCTACGGGGAGCCGATCACCGCGAGCCGGCTGCAGCGGGTGGGGGCGGCGGAAGATTGGTTGCGACGGCAGGGATTTGCCGAGGTGCGGGTGCGCAGCCAAGGGGAGACGGCGCGCATTGAAGTTCCCGCCCACACCCTGGAAGCCGTCTGCGGCCAGTTGGCCCGGGGCAGCCTGCGCGAGGAATTGGTGCGCGCGTTCCTGAACCTTGGATTCAACGCGGTGGCGTTGGATCTGGAGGGTCTGGTGAGTGGAAAACTGAACCGCGATCTCCCCCTTAACCGGGGGTGAAACCTGGAGATCGCGGTGCGGAGGGAAGCGGGCGCCCCCGGAGGCCAGGGCCGGGGCGGCTCAGAGCGAGGAGAGGTGGGGGTCCCGTTCTCCCTGACCCACGCCCAAGGGAGTTTCCCTGCGGAAGCTGGTGAGCTTGTGCCGGGATGCACCCAGCTCCGTCATCAACACATGACAGGCTCGCTCCGGCATGGTGTGATCGCCGCAGGTGAACACATCCACGGCGGCATAGCCAGATTCCGGCCAGGTGTGAATGGAAATATGGGATTCCGCCAATAGGGCAAGACCTGTCACCCCCTGGGGATCAAAACGGTGGGTGATCAGTTGCAAGAGGGTGGCACCAGCACGTTTGGCTGCGCTTGTGATGGTGTTCCTGAGGAAAGCTTCGTCATCGAGCTTGCCACTGTCACAGTCGTACAGCTCGAGAATGCAGTGTTTTCCAACCGTGTCGCTCACGGGGGCTGACGGGGAACCGGGGGCGGGGTGATGGGGGGAGGCCGCGCCCCATCCCGGGTTGGGATGCAGGCAGGACAGGCTCTGATTCATCAGGGTCTGATTGTGGACAGCACCCCACCATAGGGGCAGACCCCGGAGCGGGGCCAAAAGCCGGAGCGAGGGAAACTGAGTCTCATTCTGGAATCTCCAACACCCCTGCTCGCATCGACACCACCTGGGCCTTCTTGCTCCATCCCTGGCTGAACACCTCCAGGTGGGTGGCACTCACCAGGCACTGATGGCCCTCCCCCACGGCCTCCAGCAGCAGCTGTTGGCGGCGAGGATCCAGCTCCGCCAACACATCGTCGAGCAGCAACAGGGGGGGGGCTCCCACCACCTCGGTCACCAGCTCCAGTTCCGCCAGTTTGAGCGCGAGCACCAGGGTGCGCTGTTGTCCCGCTGACCCGTAGCGGCGAGCGGGAAGATCGCCCAGGAGCATCTCCACGTCATCCCGATGGGGGCCCACCAGACATTGGCCATGCCGTTGCTCCTCGCCGCGCTGCCCCCGCAGCCCGGTCTCCAGGGCCAATCGCCAGGTGGCTTCCTCCACCTGAGCCGTGGCGAGAAGGGTGGGGCCTGGGCCTTCCCCCTGGGCCAGGGGGGTGCCGCTGCGGTACCCCAGGGTCAGCCCTTCGGCGCCGCCGCCCAGCTTCTCCTGCCAGGAGGCGGCCAAGGGAGCCAGCCGTTGCAGGGCCCGCAGGCGCCTGCGGTGGAGGCGCGTCCCCAACACGGCCATCTGGGCGTCGAAGACATCGAGCAGCTGGTCTCCCTCCCATTGCCGCCGCACCAACTGGGCCCGCTGACGC
The DNA here is from genome assembly GCA_046340755.1 of Cyanobacteriota bacterium. GTDB lineage: Bacteria > Cyanobacteriota > Cyanobacteriia > PCC-6307 > Cyanobiaceae > Cyanobium. The sequence continues at coordinate 8,716 of JBKDSY010000094.1, read as the reverse complement.
AACACCCGGCCGTAGTCGCGGAGGAGGGTTCCGTAGAGCGGTTCCAGCTGGAGCACCACCCGATCCAGCCACTGTCGCCGCAGGGCGGGTTCCCCGCGCACCAGGGCCAGGTCAAGGGCACTGAAACCCACACTGCGGAGGCTGCCCAGCAGATCCACGTGCCGCTCCAGGGTCTTGCCGTTGCGCAGGGCTTGCCGGCCACCCACGCGTCGCAACTGCAGCTCCAAGGCGTCGCCATCCGTGGTGGTGGCGCGGATGTGGCCGCTTCCCTGACCCCGGCGGATGAGATCCCTGTCGCTGCCGCAGCGGTGGGAGCGCAGGCTGGTGAGGAGTTCCACGCTTTCGAGCAGGTTGGATTTCCCCTCGCCATTGGCGCCCACCACGATCAGCCGTGGGGCGTGCAGCTGGAGCCGCAGGCTCGCCATGTTGCGGAACTGTTGAAGCTCCAGGTGCTGCAGCCGCATGGTCAGCCAGGGCGGCCAAGGGCTAAGGTAGCTGTTCAGGCGAAAGCCTGAGATTGGGCATGTAGCTCAGTTGGATAGAGCAGCAGATTCCGGGTCTGAGTGTCGGGGGTTCGAGTCCCTCCATGCTCGTTGTCCTCCCTGCCGGAACAGGGGGACTCTCCTTCCAGACCGTGGCTCCGTCCCCGGCTGGCAGGATCTAACGGCCCACGACGTTCAGCTGCCCTGGGACGCCAAGGCCAAACCCATGGCGCGGATTCCTCCAGGATCAATCACAAAGCCCGCCTGGGTGAGGGCGGCAATCGCTTCCGAGGGAGCAGAGATCGAGATGCTGCAGCCACTCAGCTCTCGCCGCAGCCGTTCCAGGGCTGCCCCCACCAGGGCCCGGATCACATCTTCCCTGGCGGGGTCCTCCGCTGCGGTGAGCAGGTCCCAGAGGTTGGCGTTGAGGGCTCGGTCACTGGTGGCCCGGATGAATCCCACCCACCTGCCCTGGGGGTTCTGAACCGCCAGATGCCAGACGCTGTGGCGAATCACCTCATGCCAGGTGGTCTCACTGCGGGCCTTTCCGCCGCAGCTCGTCAGCAGTTGATTGAGGGCATCCACCTGGAGGCTGGGCTGCACGAGCAAGTCGTAGCCCGCTCGCAAGGGGTTGGGGGGAGATGGGGTGCGGAATGGAAGAAGCAAGGGATCCTCTCGCGGGTCAGCCGGTGTTGCGCATGCCCGCGGCAATGCCGTTGATCGTCAGGAGGGCGCCGCGGAGCAGTTCGCTACGGCTGTAGGTGTGGCCATCTCCGGCGGCGGCAGGGTCGCTGGAGGCTTCGCTGACGGGAGGTTGACGATTTTGCTCCCGCAAGCGACGCAGCAAAGCCACCTGCAAGAACCCGAGGGGAATGATGGTGCGGTTGCGCAGATCCACGGAGAGCTGCAGGGCCGGATCCCCATCCAGGAGGCGCTGGTGGTTGCTGATCTGCAAGATCAATCGGTGGGTGAGGGCAAACTCCGCTGCAATGCAATCAAAAATTCGAGCAAAGGCCTCACGGTTTTCTTGGCGACCCAGGTGGGTGACGTAGTGCTTGGCCAGGTCGAGGTCGACCTTGGAAAGCGTCATCTCCACCTTGGAGATCAACATTCGGAAAAAGGGCCAACGTTGATACAGCAGTTGTAGCAGCTCAATCTGCTCAGGATCGTTTCGCAACTCCTCCTCCAACGCCGTGCCCACGCCATACCAGCTGGGTAAGAGGAAACGGCTCTGGGTCCAGCCGAACACCCAAGGGATCGCGCGAAGGGCCGAAAGATCCCGGGCGCCGCTTTTCCTGCGGGCAGGACGGCTGGAAATCTGCAGCTTGCTGATCTCCTCAATCGGCGTGACCTGTTGGAAAAAGGCCACAAGATCTGGATTCTCGTGCACCAGAGCTCGATAGTGCTCCCGCGAGCGGGCCGCCAAGCGCTCCATGAGCGAATTCCAGCTGGGGGTGTCGTCAATGCGCGTGCTCACCAGGCTGCTTTGCAAAACCGCAGTGGAGACCGTTTCAAGATTGTAAAGCGCAAGCTCGGGCAAGGAATATTTCGATGCCAAAACTTCGCCCTGCTCAGTAATTTTTATTCGTCCACCCAGTGTGCCGCTGGGCTGGGCAAGAATGGCTTGATAGGCCGGACCGCCACCCCGGCCCACTGACCCACCACGGCCATGGAAGATGCGAAGACAGACACCGTGCTGATTGGCCAATCCTTGCAGGGCAATCTGGGCGCGATGAATTTCCCAATTGCTGGAAAGAAAGCCAGAGTCTTTATTGCTGTCTGAATAGCCAAGCATGATCTCTTGCAAGGGCTGTTCGCTTTCTGACCGCAGCAGATCCCGGTAGAAGGGCTCCTGAAACAGCCGGGCCATCACCTCGGGCGCCCGTTGCAGATCTTCCACGGTCTCGAAGAGAGGAATCACCAACAGCTGGGATCGCTTCTCCACGGGATCCACCAAGCCGGCTTCCTTGGCCAGCAGCAACACCTCCAACAGGTCGGAAACGCTGTGACTCATGGAGATCACATACGTGCGACAGATGCGGGGACCAAATTCCTGTTGGAGCCGCTCCAACAGCTGAAACACGGCGAAGGTTTCACCGGTGGCAGGGCTCCACGACGCCGATGACGGAAGCAGGGGGCGCCGCGTTTGCAGTTCCTTCAACAACCACTCGATCCGCTCCTCTTCCCCCATCTCGCCGTAGGGAACAGGGAGCTGCAGGTAACGGGTCAGTTCGTCGATGGCGTCGCTGTGGCGGGAGCTCTCCTGGCGGATGTCCATGCTGGCCAGGCAGAAGGCGAAGATATGCACCTGGCTCAGCAGAGCCGTGAGGCCTTCACAGCGAAGTCCCGTGGCCTCCAGGCTGCTGCGAATCAACTCCAGGTCGTTGCGAAAGTCTTCTTCCGAGGCGTAATGGAGGTTCTGTTGGGCATGGGGAGCATTCATGCCAGTGGCCAGTCCAGCGGAGGGGCTCGGACGGTCGGCCAAAGGGGATTCCCAGCCGGCCTCCGCCAGCTGGGTGTTGCGCCGTTCCGCAAGATGGAGGCGCTCAAGCATGTAACTCAACTTCAACCTGTAAGGCTCAAGGCGATAACGGGCTGCACGTTCTTCGTAGATCTCGGGAAAGCGCAGACGATCCATCTCCAGGGATTCCAACAGGGCTTGGCTTACCTGGCTCCACTGCATGGAAATGCTCAGTTGGTCCCGCAGGTCGGTGACGGCTTTCACATAGCGATGGAGCATCAATTGCCGCTGATAGCAAGCTGCTCGCCATGTGATCTCCGGTGTGACGGATGGGTTGCCATCCCGATCAGCCCCAACCCATGAACCAAAGGTGCAAAATGATTCCGGTGGCGGCTGCACGTCTGGATAGCTGGTTTTCAGGGCTGCGCGCATGCGCTGCTGCAACAGGGGCAAGGCGTCAAACAAAACCTGCTGGAAATAATGAAGAGCAAACTCCACTTCATCGAGAACCGACGGTTTAAATTGGTGCAATTCATCCGTGCGCCACCAGACACGGATTTCCTCCGTTAACTGTTCGCGCAGCAGGGAGCGATCATCCTCATTGGTTTCCTGCTCTAGCTTGTCAATCAAAGCCGCCACCCGACGCTGCTTGTGACGAACAGTGTGTCGCACAATCTCCGTCGGATGGGCCGTAAACACCAGGCGAATATCCAGTTCACGCAGAAGGGTTTCCAAGCTGCTTGGCGGCACGTTCAAGGCCCGCAGGCGTTGAAAGAGCTGGCGAAAGGTTTCTGGCTCACTCTGGTTGGCCAGTGGGGGCAGGAAAGGATCCCATTTGCCCGTGGTTCCCGCCTGGCGCAGGCTTTCAACGTAGGTGTGTTCCTCGATGTGTTGCTCGAGGATGTTGATCAGTTGGAAGTAGAGAGAAAACGCCCGGGCGGCCGCAATGCCATCGGAAAGATCCATCTCGCGGATCGCCTGGTCGATGGCCGCACTGTTGGCCCCTCCGCTGTCGGGCCCCGTGCGGCTCGCTTCCTCTTCAGGGTCAAACCGGCCGCTCGCCTCCTTCAAGCGGATCAGCCGCTCCACCTGGCCAGGGGGACACTCACTGTGGAGCACCGCGAGCCAAAGAGTTTCGACGAGTTCCAGGCGTTCCCCGAGGAGCCGGGTGGTGTGCAAGGGCACTTCTAGGGGAGGGCGTGGGGCCTTGGCGGGCTCCCGCATGGGTGGGGTGGCGGAGGCTGCAGCCATGATCATCCCAAAGAGTGGGCGTGGTCTGTTGTCAACTGCTCCCAAATGGCGAAATCTCGGGCCTCCATGGCCATGGCTTCCGTGGCGATGATGCGGGCAATGGGTTCGCCAGCGCGCAGTCGTCTGAGCCAGCGTATCGATTCGCTGCCTGCGTCCAGCACAAGCCGGAGGGGTTTCAAGGTGGCGTCCAGGCCTAACCGTTGGGCCAGGGGGCCCATGGCGACCAACTCCTCCTCCAGCCAATCCCTGGCCAGCAGGGGGTCTCCCGTGCGCCAATGGAGAAGGGTCGAGTCGAGTCCGTCCTGGGCGGCGGCCCTGTCATTCCGGTCAGCGAGGTTGGCTAGTTCCGCCGGGGTGAGTTGGCTGGCGAGCAAGGGATCGAGGCGGTTGGGGTCCCCCATCAGCATCAACATCCTGAGCTCCGCCCAGGCCGTCACCGCCAGCAGCAGGGCCGGATCGCTGATCAGGTCGCAGATCCGAATCTCCACTCGGTTGAGGGACTCCGGGCGCCGGTCGCCATTCGGACGGACCGAGGTCCACAAGTGACGCACATTGAGCATGCTTCCCTGGGCCAATTGTTCATGCATCCAGGTCACGTAGTGGTCGTGGCTGAGGAACAGGGGCACCTCCGGCGGGGTGAGGGGAAACTGGAGCCAGCGTTGCGACTGGGCTCCGGTGGCCTGCCCATCCAAAAATGGTGAACTGGTGCTGAGGGCCAACAGAAGGGCCGCTTCACAGCGCAGAAGCCGCAGGCTGGCGAAAAGGGGATCGAGGGCTCGCATCCCCAGGTTGATGTGCACGCTGGCGGTGACCACCCGGGTGCCATAGAGACGCTCAATGGACCCGTGATAGGAATTGGCGGGATCGGAACGCTCAAAGCGTCCGCTATCCCCCAGGCTCAGGGTGCTCCCGGGCAGGAGGGTGAGATCCCGCAGGGCCAACCAACGCCTGAGCCGCAGCCGGGGTTCGAGCAAAAAACGCAGTTGCCGTTGGTAGTCGGCATCAGGGGGAGTGATGTATTCCAGATTGCGCTGATCTGGTTCGGTGACGAATCCCTCCAGCTCCCGCGCGGCGTCAGCCGCGCAGCCCACCACCACGCCATCGGGGCGTCCGGTGAACATCTCCACCTCAAAGCCTTTGGTGAGCAAGGGGCCGCTCATGAATCCAGGGGGTGGGGGCGCTGCAAGCAGGCCAGGGCCTTGAGCATGCCACGGGCCTTGTTGAGGGTTTCCTGGTATTCCATCTCCGGCTGGGAATCCGCCACAATCCCCGCTCCGGCCTGCACGAGCACCCGCCAGCCCCCGGGAGGATGGGGCAGCACGACCATGGTGCGAATGGTGATTGCCGTGTTGAGGGCGCCATTGAGGTCAAGGGCGCCGTAGACCCCCGCATAGGGGCCGCGGGCATCGGGCTCCAAAGCGTGGATCAATTGCATGGCACGGATCTTTGGAGCGCCGCTCACCGTGCCGGCAGGGAAGCAGGCCATGAGCAGATCCCACACATCGTGGCTGTCTTCCAGCAGGCCCTCCACCTGGCTGACGATGTGCATCACGTGGGAATAGCGCTCGATCACCATCAGTTCCGTGACCGCCACCGAGCCCGGGCGGCACACACGCCCCAGATCGTTGCGGCCCAGATCCACCAACATCACATGTTCAGCCCGCTCCTTTGGATCTGCTAGCAGATCCGCCTCCAGGGCCCGGTCCTCGGCGGGGTCGGCCCCTCGCGGGCGGGTGCCGGCAATGGGCCTGACGGAGGCCCGGATGCCCCCATCCGCCAGGGGTTCCGCCTTCACCATCACCTCTGGACTGGAGCCAATGAGATACCAATCGCCGAAGTTGAAAAACGCCATGTAAGGCGAGGGATTCACCATCCGCAGGCTGCGGTAGATCTCAAACGGATCCCGATCCACGGTGGTTTCCAGGCGCTGGCTGAGCACCAGCTGAAACACATCGCCCGCGGCAATGTGCTCCCTGCCTCGCTGCACAACGCGCTCGAAATCGTCCTGTTGCCAGTTGCTGCGGGTGCTCAGGGCCAGGGCTGGATCGAGGTTGGAGCTCTCATGCCAGTCGAGGGGCGTGACATGGGGGGGAAGGGGCTCGTGCATCCGAGCCTCCAGCTGGGCAATTCTGGCGGCGGCATGGGCCCAGGCCTGATCAGGGTCGGTGCCACCGCTGAGATCGGCGTAGGCCACGGCCGTGATCTGCCGCTTCACTTGATCAAACACCAACAGGCTGTCGGCGAGCATCCAGCACCCATCCGGTGGCCCCCCTGGAGGGGGGGCATGAACCGGCACCGAGGGTTCGATCCAGTGGATCAACTCATAGCCCCAGCAGCCAAACAATTGGCCCACCGGCGGGAGCTGGGGAATGGGAACCGTGCGCAAGGACGCCAGGCATTGACGTAGCAGCAGAAAGGGATTGCCAGCGAGTTCATCGAGACGGCCGTCCCGCCATTGACGCTCGGCGTGCTCCCCCCGGCAGGTGAGGGTCCACAGAGGATCACTGACCACGAAGCTCCAGCGGCCAAGCTGCTCCCCCCCCTCCACGGATTCAAGGAGCACCCCCCGCTTGCCGCCTGCCCCAACCTTGAGCCACGTGGTGAGGGGTGTTTCCAAATCCGCGGGCCAACGTTTCCAGAGCGGGAGGAAGGTGAATCCCTGTTGCGCATGGGCAAGAAAGGCAGAGCGATCGGCTGTCCAATCGAGGCCTGGCATGGGCGTGGGGCATCAAGGGGGCGGGCAAAAAAAAAGGCGGGTGTCTCTCCCGCCGCAGTGTGCTCAAGACAAAGAGTCTCAGGCGTCGTAGGTGGCCTTGCCGGTGAACTTGAGGCTGGAGGGGTCGGGGTTTTCGCCGATGCGACGGGGGTTGTGGCCAACAATGGGACGACCTTCGTTCACCTTTTCGGGAAATACTCCGTCTTTGGGATGGAGAAATTCCACGTCGCCACCGGGATAGATTCTGTAAACCTTGTAGTCGTCGATTTTGGGTTTGAATTTTGTCCGGAGTTGGGTGCCAAGGGCCAGACACTGCTCCTTGCGGGCGAAATACATGATGTTTTCGCCGGCATTCATTTCCGCCGCTCCGCCCGTGGGCAGCTCAAACACCTGGGCCGCTGGGCTGGTCCAGGTGATGGCGTATTTCTCTTCAGTTTCGGCGGAATTCAGCAGACCACCTGTGCTGCCGATGTACTTCGGAAGTTGACCATTGAGGGCCGTTGCTGGCATGGCTCTGCTGACCGTTTCAGGCGGAAGCTAGCACCGTGCTTTTGGCGAATTGAAGGGTGCGTGCGCACTCTTCACACCCCGTCAACAAACGCCCCCCCCACCCGCTCGGCCAGGGGGAAAAACACCGTGAGACTGGTGCCCCCCCGTTCGGTGAAGCGCCCCCCGAGACGGTGGAAGATCACCGGGGTGGCCTGCCGGCTGAGGTTCTGGCTGCCCGTGGTGGGATTCCTGCTGAGTACGGGCCCCACCCGGGCGCCTTCTGGCTGGGGCTCCGGGGAGGAGCCTGGCGGGGTGCTTTGGGGGGTATCGCTGCTCAGCTGCAGTTTCAGCCGTTGCCCGGCGGGGCGCAGGCGGAGACGCACATGACTTCCAGCCGGGAGAGAGCGGCTGAAACGATCCATCAGCCCGCCCAGCATCGTCTCGAGCCGCGCCGGATCACTCAGCACAGGTGGCAGATCCTCGGCGATGGAGAGGGTGAGCTTCAGGTCGCGCCGGTGCAGCTGCCGCTGCCAGATTCCCTCCAGATGGTGCAGCAACTGACTCAGATCCGTGCGGGCCAGGTCGCTGGCATCAAGGGGTTGGCCCCGGCCCGGCTGGCGCTGCAACTCGGCCGCCAGAAAGATCAAGCCAAAGCGGTCGATCTGTTCGCTGCATTCCCCATCGATCTGCTCCAGCCTCTGACGCACCACCGGGGGCAGATCGGATCGCCGCAACAGGGAGCGGATCAGGGTGCGAATGGTGGCCAGCGGCGTTCGCACCTCATGGGTGAGGGCCTCGAGGAGGGCGAGTTCGGCGGCCACCTCAGAAGAGGTCTCCCCGGCACGGGGCGGCACCGGGGGCTCCACGGGCTGGAGGGTGACGCTCGGGGCCATGGCCGCCAGGCGTTCCGCCAGGAGGGGCCAAAACCGCAAGCCCAGAGCTGGATCGTTGTGGAGGGGTCCGAGGGCCTGGAGAAGCTGGCGCAGTTGGCGGGCCGCAGCGGGATCGTCCTGGCTCAGCCGCTGATCCAGACCCTGGAGGGCCTGGGTGATCACGGCGGCCTCGAAGCGCACCACCAGCCGCCGGGCCTGGGGGGGGCCATCAAGGAACATCACCACCTGGAGGCGAGGGGTGATCAGCACCAGCAGGGGATCGTTCCCATCCTCCTGCCGCAGGGGAAGCCGCTGGAAGCGGCCCGCTGGCACCAGGCCCCTTGCCCCCGGACGCGACCGTTGCCCCCCCACCACGGGCAGCAGGGGCTGGGGCTGGGAGAGCAGTTCCGGAAGCCCTGTCGGAATCCAGACCCAGCCTGAGAGG
>JBKDSY010000093.1:0-4806 GCA_046340755.1 Cyanobacteriota bacterium | reverse complement strand
TGGTGGAGCCAGCAGCGCCGTCGTGGGGTGAGTGCGTCGGTCTCATGGGCCACCGACTACGCATCTCCCTTGAAGCCACTTCTGTCTTTGGAGCAGATCGACCTGAAAGTCCTGAAGGCTTTGGTCGAAAGCAGGGAGGTGGGGAGTCGTAACCGGTGGCGGGCTTCGATCGCCGTCGCAGAGTGCATCTGGTGGTTGGGCAAACTCCTCCCGCATGGTGGACGTGCCGGTGCGGCAGCTTGCCCAGGTTGGCGACATCAGCACCACGGAGGCCAACAGGGTGGTGGAGGCGAAGTCGGTGATACCTAGCGGATTCAATGTCAGTTCCTGGGAAGCGAGGTCCCAACATCCTGATCGTGGAGGGCTGGCGTAAGGGGGCTAACACGGTTGATCGCCATCGGCTTGCCCCACGGCGCACCCCATGATCGGGTTAGCGTTCACGGCTTAGCTAGCACCCTCAAAATTCAAGCCTCTTCAATGTGGAAGGTTGTTGAGCTCCTGATGATGGCGTCGGTCAGGGTAAAGTCCTACACGCTTACCAGAAAGATATGACAGAGGCAGTCCATCGTGAGGCCCTGAAGACGCGGAACTCTTTTAACAAGAACTACCGTCCAGAAATTGATGGTCTGAGGGCATTTGCTGTCGTTGCCGTCATCATCAATCACATCAATAAAGATTTGTTGCCCAGCGGATATCTGGGTGTGGATATTTTTTTTGTGATCTCTGGGTATGTGATTACTTCGTCATTGGCAGGAAGGCAGTCCAAGAACTTCCTGGATTTTATGACAGGATTTTATGAGCGCAGAATCAAGCGTCTGGTTCCTGCCCTGGTGGTTTTTGTCCTGATCACCGCAGTGCTGATCTCCTTTTTCAATCCAGATCCTGGTGGTGCCTTGGCACTCGGTTGGAAGTCACTTCTTGGTGTTTCAAACGTAAGTCTCTATCGGACTTCAACGGACTACTTCGCTCAATCAACCGAGTTGAATCCCTTTACGCACACTTGGTCGCTCGGCGTGGAAGAGCAATTTTACCTGCTGTTCCCCTTTCTCATCTGGTTCTCGGGTTTCGGTCGGCAGAGCGCGAACGGTCCACGTAATCTGTTCGTGTTGGTTGGAGCACTGACGCTTGTTTCACTGATCGGATTCATTTACTTGTATCCAAGAAATCAATCTGCGGCCTATTTTTTGATGCCTTTTCGTTTTTGGGAGATGGCGGCAGGATGCTTGCTGTTTATCGGATTTCAAAAGCGGGCAAGGATTGAACAAGTGCTGGAGCAGGTGCCACCACTATTGGTCGTGGCAGCCATGGTCGTTGTGATGTTCCTTCCAGTTTCATTGGCGGTTCCGGCAACCATTGGGATGACGGTGTTGTCAGCCATTTTGATTGCCGCATTAAAAAAAGGAACTGCTGCCTACCGGTTATTCACCTTGGAGAAAGTTGGTTATGTTGGATTGATTTCGTATTCCCTCTACTTGTGGCACTGGTCAGTCCTTTCGATCAGTCGCTGGACGATTGGGATTCACTGGTGGTCTGTGCCGATTCAGATCGTACTGATGGTTTTCATGGCATTCGTTTCATACACGTGGATTGAAACACCGTGTAGAAAGCGAGTGTGGTCACCATTGCGCTGGAAAACCATCGGAATTGGACTCCTACCACCAGTAGGCGCTGCGGCACTGATGATTGGATACATAAAAACGGAACCATTCAGTTTATTCCTCGGCTCACGGCTGCAATTGATCGCGACAGATGTGTCGTCGTTGACGGTTCCATATTCCCTGAAGCTTAAGAACGAGGAATGGACCTGGAAGGGGCAGGCGTGCGTCCTGTCTGATAATTCTGAGGTGGGTAAACTGATTAAAATAGAAGATTGCACGATCGGCAATTTTAAAGATGCAGATCGGAGGATATTGATATTTGGAGACTCGTTCTCTGCTGCGTTTACCCATGCCTTTGATCATTTGGTTGAGGATCTAAACTATGCTGTTACTGTCACGTCATCTTGGGGGGCATCTCCAATCAAAGAGATCCCGAACAACAGCACTTGGAATCAGATCAATGACTACTATTGGACTGCTACAGTTCCGAGGCTGTTGAATCAACTTCGGGCTGGCGATATTGTCTTTCTGATTAATGATATGGAAGGTTTTTCGCCGAAAAAGAAAACGAATGAAACGATCAGGCGTCTGCAGTTGCTGGAGTCAGGTCTTAACCGCTTCTCCAATGAGCTTCGAACGCGGGGGATTTCATTGGCGGTTCTGAATGGAAATCCATTCGCACGTGAGGCCGGTTGTAAACCTGAGTCAGCAGTGAGGCAATGGTATTCTCCGTTTGGACAAAAGAAGTGCGAGCTACCTAATTTGGAAACGACGCTTGAACGACGAAAACAACTCGATGAAGTTCTGAGTCGGGTCTCAACCTCAAGTGGAGTCAAGATCGTGGATCTTCTTGGAGTCTTCTGTCCTCTTGAGGAATGCACGTATTTTGCCAAAGATGGATCAATGCTATATCGCGATGAATGGTCACATCCCTCGGTGGAGGCGGCGAAATTGTCAGGCGATGTCTTTTTCAAGCATTTTGCTAATCACCCAACAAGTCAATAGAACTCTCAAATTTGATTGAACCGTGCCTTCCACCAGCTTTAAGATAGGGGAGATCGAGCTGGCCATGTTGCGTCTCCAAGGAGCTGTTCCTCAGCCCGGTGTCTATCAGGAAAGAAGTCCGCTCGTGGCGCTGGCTTAAGCACTTTTTGAATCTTACTGCCTCTTGATTACCCATAAACCTCCGCGATCCTGAGATCCCTCTCTGTGCGTGGCATGCAGCAGCAGACGGCATTGGCAATGCGCTCGGTCATCGCAGCCATCGCAGAGCGCCTGTTGAAACGGAAGCAGTAGCCGCCCAGGTATCGCCGCTGTTGCGACTCATCCTTCGAGGCTGGGCGAGGATTTGGTTGCGGTTCCCGAGCATCAGGCGGGCATGGCGAGCCGCCACGTCGGTGAGCAGGGGCTGCCATCGGGCCGCAGAGCGGGGCAGGGGGGTGATCACGCTGAACGTGGCGACTGGCAACAGGGCTTGAGACGGCCCCACCCTTGGGCTGAGACCGAGGGTGATGGCGACTAGAGCCTGGTCTGCGTGGGCATCCAGCAGCAGGTAGGTGCTCCAGCGACGCTCGGGGAACTGCTGGTCGTAGGAGGCTGGCAAGGCGTCGCTGAAGATCCGGCGAAGCTCCCTCGCTGAAAAGCTGGTGCCGTTCTGTCGGTAGTGCAGGTCGAACGCGCGAACGGGACTCGCCAGAGTTGTGCCGATCAAACAAGAGGCAGCCAGGCGGCTGAGCAAGGATCTGCAGACGTTCACGACCCGTGCCCGGCTTGCCCGAGATTCAGGACCCGTTGGTGTTCCTCCGAAGAACAGAATCATCAACATTTGAGCTTGCAGGTGGGCTGCGGGATCAAGCCAGGCTCAACAGCCTGGGCCGTCCTGTCGCCGGGGTTGTTGATTGGAAAGCGTCGGACCAGACAGGCCTTCATCATGTCGAATCGATCCTGCCTCTGACAGCCTGGATCAGGTGCACGTGAGGCCAGGTCCATCAATCAAGGACCGTGCCCCCTTCGGAAAGAGCCGAGATGCGGCGACGCAGGTGACGCAGGCGACGGCTCCAGCTCAGCGCAGCCCCCAATCCGAGCATCGGCATGGGACCCGGGACGGCATGCGGTACATACGACAGGCTGAGAAAACGTCCGGAAGCGGATGTTCCATTGGGTCCGATTAACAGCACAGGATCTCGTAGTTCAACGATATTGGGAGGACGGTAGCTCTGAAATTCAGCGAGGGTCTCGGGGCCATGCAGAAACAGATCAGCCAATGAAACGGGGTCTCCAGACGCACTGGTGTCCAACAGGAGCTGACGAGTGGCGTAGACAGGTTCATAGAAATTACTGTTATAAAGATTGAACCACAGGCCACTGACGGGTGAATCCTGTTCGAGCACGCGCGCCCTCAACGTGATGTGCTCGCCGATGCACAGATAGACATCACAAGGTGGGGCCTGGGGATCGGGTGGCTGGTTGGCATCAACCACACGGGAGTAGTTGTAATTTGGATCATCCAAATTAAAGTTGAGACCCGAAAGATCTAATGTGCCCACGCTAGTGGTGTCGAGGGTGAGGCGAAGGGAGATGAAAGGATTATCAAAGCTCCCCATTGTGGTCAACCCACGAACGCCGTTGGCGTTGGTGAGGTCATTCTCGAACACCGTGTTGTCCTTATCGAGAACCGCGCCATTCAAGATGAAATCCACGAAATAGCGGCTGTGCTTGGGCGCCCCGGCGATGCTGCTGCCGTAATCAAGATCAATCAGTCCATGATACTGATAGTTGGTGGCATGGGCCACCTGGCTCGTGCAAATCACCAGGGTCAAAGCAACCAAGGTTCGGGATGCAAGTTTGCCCAGCACATTGAAGGCGCTCCATGATATAGACGGGGTAGACAACTTACTTTGCACGCTCATTGAGACCTTTGTTTTGGCCACGATAAAACATGTGGTGCCGCAATCGCCACATTCTGGATGATGTTTTCGTCAGCATCTTTGAGTAACTTGCGTTTGAACGACATCTGCGGAAGTCGCTTGGCTTCTGTGTTAAGCGTTCTTGGCAATGGCTAAACAAGGACTTGGTCTGAATCGAGGCTCTTATCGTTCCCATCGCAGAGGTGCAGAGTCATGCGGAGTGCATTCAGCCTTGTCCGACCTGCCTCCCCCGCCGAGCGGTCCCGCCGGCACCCTCTCCAGGGGGCAGGGTTGACCACGGT
>JBKDSY010000092.1:0-26569 GCA_046340755.1 Cyanobacteriota bacterium | reverse complement strand
CCAACAGCAATGCGACGCCCTGGTGTCGCGCACCCGCCAGGAGGCCGGGTCGATCCAGGATGGGGCCAACCGCTACGCCGAGCAGGTGTTGGGGGAGCTGGAAACCCGCCTGAAGGACCTCAGCCAGATCGTGCTCGGCGGACGCCGGGAGCTGATGCGCCTCCAGGGCAAGGAGGCCACCCCGACGGCGGGGGCCCTACCCGCCGCCAGCGGCGCCACCCGTCCCGACGGCGGAGCCCTGCCGCCCTCCGACCCCAGCGGCGACATGCGCAACCGGGCCCGCCAGGCCGCCAACCGGCTGCGCAAGGCCGCTGGACGGCGGCTGGCTAGCTGAGGGAGCCCGCTTCGCTTCTGTGGCTGCCGTTGTCATCACCGCCACAACCGCCTTCAACCCCGGGATGGGATCAACCGCAGGCTGCCAACTGTGGCTACGGAAGAAGGAACAGGAAAAAGGCTGTGAATCAACGTACATTGGTCCTGATCGACAGCCCTAACGAAGTCTTGTATTAACACAGTAAAGTTGTGGTAAAATGACCTCAAACTTTTTTACGAACCACAGTCCGTATCACAGGAATGAATCCCTCGTACCGTATTGCCTCTTCATTGATTGAGCGTGCCAAGCGCTCAGGTCATGTCGCGTCTGGTCCATTCAAAGGCACTCTACTGACCCCCGGGGCCGAGGATCATCAGTGGAACAAAACCATGGGGGCCTACGAGTTTTACCTCCACGATGCCGTGGAAGATGCAATTCAACGCCGGCCTCCCCTCTGTATCGATGTGGGCGCTGCCGAGGGCTATTACACATTGGGGTTGGCGCATCGCCTCCCAGGATCTCGACACATCGCCTATGAAATGGTGGATGAGTTTCGGGCCATCCTCTCCCAATCCATCGCCAAGCAACCCGTTCCCGTTCAGGTCAAGGGAATCTGCACCCGTGAGGAGCTCATCCGTGACCTCGCCTCCTCTGCCGAGGGTTTTCTGGTGATGGATTGCGAAGGAGCCGAGGAGATGCTCTTGACCGCGGAAACCATGCCCCACCTCAAAAGATGGACTGTTTTGCTTGAAGTGCATGACTTTCAAGCGCCTGGAGCAGGCGAGAAAATCCTGAAGTTGTTTGCGGATTCCCACTCCGTAAAAGTGCTTCAAAGCTGGGAACCTGAGGCTTCTGATCTAAGCGCTTTTGCCCGGTGGCCCTTGAATCAATTCTGCAGGGACGCTTTTCGTTCTCTCTTTGATGAAGGTCGTAACTGCACCATGAGGTTCTTCTATTTCACACCCCGCTGATGCATCTCCGCCACGGATTGCCAACATCCCTTTCAAAAGGGTAATGCACCGTCAATCACATGATGACTGACGCTTGAATTCACCCTAGAAGAGCCTGAAATCTGACCAGGAATTACCGGCTGCAGAGAAGGCCTGATACGATCTTTATTCCCGTCTAAATCGGAGCAAGCGCAGAGCAAACGAGATGAACAAAATTTTGCTCATCACGATGGATCTTCGCTTCCTTCCAGCTGATGCATGCAGCACCCAACAACCGTTAAAATTGTCAAGGCCATTGGGGGACAAGGGCACTGCACCTTGGATGGATCGCAGGGGTCAAGGCCCTGGATCACCAGCCCAGCCTCTCCTCCTCCCGCCAATGCCTTGCGGCGCCGCCTTCCTCAACCGGTAGCCTGACCGCCGACATTCCCCCGTCATGACGCGCCGCAGGTCTCCGGCCGAGACAGGCCAGCCCCGCGTCAGATCCGCGGGAACCCTTCGCACCATGGGCGCCGTCCTGGGGCTGTGCCTGGTGCCCCTTCCGCCGACCCCACCCGCCCAGGCCAGCGGACCAGCCACCGCCACGCCAAGCCCCGCCACCGCTCCCTCGGCACCAGCGCCAAGCGGGCTCAACAACCTGCTGGAAACCGGCGAGCGCTTCCATTCCGTGCCCTCCGCCGGGGGCATCGTGGTGGCCCAGGAGCGACTCGCCGCTGAGGCGGGAGTGCGCCAGCTGCGGGCCGGCGGCAACGCCGTGGACGCGGCCGTGGCCACCGCCTTCGCCCTCGCTGTCACCTACCCCCAGGCTGGAAATCTCGGCGGCGGTGGCTTTCTTGTGCTCTGGCTGCCGGGGGCCTCGCCGGCCGGGAAGCGGGGCTGCCTGCCACCGACGGCCCCCTCCCCCGAGCGCCGCCTCGGCAATGGCAGCGCCGTGGCGGTCAACTTCCGGGAGGTAGCTCCCCGTGCGGCCACGGCGGGGATGTTTCTCAACGCCGACGGCAGCGTGAATCGCCAACGGTCCACCCGGGGCCTGACGAGCGTTGGCGTTCCCGGCACCGTGGCGGGGTTGGCCCTGAGCCAGCGCTGCTATGGCCGGCTGCCCCTCGCCGCCGTGATGGCGCCGGCGATCGCCCTGGCGGAGCAAGGATTTGCTGTCAACCATGCCCTCAGCGCCGACCTCACCGCCGCCGCTGGTCGCCTCCAGGCCGATCCCACCACCCGCGCCCTCTTCTACCGGGCCGGCCCCGATGGCCGCCCCCGGCCGCCGCGCCCCGGCGAGCAGCTTCGCCAACCCCTGCTCGCCCGCACCCTGCGCCGCATTGCCGCCGAGGGGGAGGCGGGCTTCTACGCCGGTCCGGTGGCCCAGGCCATGGACCGCCTGATGGCCACCGGCGGCGGCCTGATCACCACCGCCGACCTGGCCGCCTACCGGGCCCGGCTGGTGGCGCCCCTGGAGCGGCGCTTCCGGGGCCACACCCTCCTCACCATGCCGCCGCCAGGAGGTGGCCTCACCCTGCTCCAGCTCCTGGCCCTCCTGGAGCCCTTTCCCCTCGACAGCCTGGGCCTGAACAGCGCCCACACCCTCCACCTGCTGGTGGAGGCCATGAACCTGGCCTATCGGGATCGCAACGAGCTGCTCGGCGATCCCGACCAGGTCGCCATCCCCAGCCAGGCCCTGCTGAGCGAGCCCTATCTGGCGGCCCTGCGGCAACAGCTGGGCGGTGTGCGCCATCGTCCACCCGGCAGCCTTCCACCCCGGCCCCCCTGGGCCGAGGGCACCAACACCACCCACTTCTCCGTGGCGGATCGGCAGGGGGGTCTGGTGGCCCTCACCGTCACCCTCAACCTGCCCTTCGGCAACGGCATCACCGTGCCCGAGGCGGGCTTCCTGCTCAACAACGAGATGGACGACTTCACCGCCAGCCCTGGCAGGCCCAATGCCTTCGGCCTGGTGCAGGGCCAGGCCAATGCCATTGCCCCGGGCCGGCGGCCCTTGAGCTCCATGGCCCCCACCCTTGTGTTCCGCCCCGATGGCCGCCCCTGGATCGCCACGGGAAGCCCGGGGGGGAGCCGCATCACCACCACCCTGGCCCAGGTGCTGCTCAACCGCCTGGTGCATGGCCGCAACCTGGCCACCTCCGTAGCCACCACCCGGGTTCACAGCCAGCTCTGGCCCGATGTGCTCAGCCATGAGGAGGGCCTCTCGCCCGACACCGCCCGGCTGTTGGCGGAGATGGGCCACAACCTGCGGCTCTCCCCCGCCATGGGCGCCGCCCATTCGGTGGAGCTGCTCCAGGAGGGCGGCAGCGCCGGAGCCGTCGATCCACGCCGCCCGGAGGCGGCGGCCGTGGCGGAATGATGTGGCGGGCGGGTGATCTCCCTGGGCCGACAAACCCGCTTGATCGCCACCAGAGTCTCTTGCTCTCCGTCCGCACGGCCGGCGGCGGTCGCCCCTCAGGCAGGGCTGGTTGGCCTTGGCGCCGTGATCAGATTCACCGCCGAGAAGACCAGGGAAATGCCGAACAGGGTGCCAATCGCCCAGAGGCTGTCACTGGGCCACTGGGCGATCAACATCCCTCCCAGAACGGCGGTGACGATGCCATCCAGGAGCACCAGCCCCCGGGCGGGCAGGGCCTGGGTGGCGGCGGAGGCCAGCTCCATCACCCCCTCCGTCGCCAACAGAACCCCGACAAACAGCGTCAGGCTGACGGTGCTCTGGATCGGATACACCAGGCACGACAGGCCTCCCACCAGGTAGAGCGCCCCGGAAAGGGCGCGAAACACCTTGCCCCGGGTGTCGGGCTCGCCGCCCAGCCGCAGAACCTGGGAAATGGCCGCCACCACTGCCGCGCTCCCCAACACCAGGGTGAGGAATGTCGCCGAGACAAAGGGCATCACCAGGGACAGTGCCGCACCGGCAAAGAGGAGGGCAACGGTGAGCCAGCGCATGGCAGGGGTGAGGGGAGCGGTCAAGGAAACGGGCCACGGATCGGCCGCACCCTAGGGACGCCCACTGACGGGTTCAACCGTTGTTGCCCCATCGCTGACACCTACCGCTGACGCCGCCCTGCCCTCAGGCCGCCGCCGGCCGTTCCGCGGCCGGGTCGGGCTCCCTTGCCTGCCGTTCCGCCCGAAACAGCCCCACATCCACGCCGATGTGCTGATCCGGCCGGCCCGTGATCAACAAGGCCGTGCGCTGGCGCGTGGCGATCTGCCACATCCATTTGCTGAAGAGGGCAATGCGGTTTTCCGTGTCGGGGATGAAGGCCAGGTGGGCCAGGGCCCAGAGCACCCAGCCCACCAGGCCAGTCACATGCCAGCCCCGCAGATCGGCCACCGCGTACCAGGGTCCGATCACCGCCATGCTTCCCAAATCCAGCCAGCGGAAGGGCGGCGACACCTCCCCCCGCAGCCGGGCCAGCAGGTCGTGGGCCACCCAGCGGCCCATCTGCACCGCCGGCCCGGCCATGCCCGGCAGCGGCTTGCCATCGGGCGTGTGGCAGTAGGCGCAGAGATCCCCCACCGCCCGGATCTCCGGATGGCCGGGCAGGGAGAAATCCGGCTCAACGATCAGCCGCCCCCCCCGGTCCACCGGGCAGCCGGTGCGCTCCGCGAGCAACTTGCCCAGCCGGGAGGCCCGCACCCCCGCCGTCCAACAGATCGTGGCCGCCTCCACCTCCCGCAGCCCCGCCAGGCCCCGCAGGCTCACCCGGCCTGGCGCCAGGTCTTCCACCTTGGCCCCCAACATCAGCTCCACCCCGGCCCGCTCCAGATAGCGGCCCGCGTCGGCCGACAGCTCCGGCGCCATGGTGGGCAACACCCGATCGACCACATCCACCAACACCACCTTGCAGAGGTCTTGGCGCAGCTGCTTGAAGTCGCGCCGCACGGCCCGGTGCATCAGCTCGATCAGGGACCCCGCCAGCTCGCACCCCGCCGGCCCGGCACCCACCACCACCACGGTCTGCAGAAAACGGCGGCGCTCCGGATCCGGGGTCTGTTCCGCCTCCTCCAGGGCCATCAGCAGCCGTCGACGAATCTCGTCGGCGTGTTCCAGGATCTTCATCGGCGGCGCCAGGGGGCGCCACTCCTCCCGCCCGAAATAGGTGCTCCCCGAACCGGTGGCCAGCAGCAGGTGGTCGTAGCCATACCACTGGCCATTGACCTCCACCTGCCTCGCCTCGGGGTCAATGTCGACCACCTCGCCGAGCAGGATCTGCACGTTGGGGGCCTGGCCCACCATCTGCCGCAGCGGCGACGCCACGTCGGCTTCCGACACCAGCCCCGAGGCCACCTGATACAGCAGGGGCTGAAACAGGTTGAAGTTGCGCTTGTCGATCAACGTCACCCGCACCGGCTGGCGGGCCAGGTCATGGCAGGCCTTCAAGCCGGCAAAGCCGCCGCCCACGATCACCACGTGGGGCCAGGCCCCCATGGCCTCCTCCGGGGGGTCAAGCTCCAGATAAAAGCGCTCCACGGCCCCCGCTGGCCAGATGACGCTTCGACCCTATGGGGAATGGCGACCAGGGGCCGGTAGCGGTTCCGACGAATGCCGCCTCAGGTCTGGAGACGGGATGGCCCCCGGCCCTCAGGCCAGGGTGGCGAAGGCCTCCTGGAAAGCGCCGATGGTGGCGTCCACATCCGCATCGGAATGGGCCAGGGAGGTGAAGCCCGCCTCGAAGGAGCTGGGCGCCAGATACACACCCCGCTCCAACATGGCGCGGTGCAGCTTGGCGAAACGGGCGGTGTCCGTGGCCTTGGCCTCCTCGAAGTTGCGCACCGGCCCCGAGCAGAGGAAAAAGCCGAACATGGCGCTCACCGACCCCCCGCAGATCGGCACGCCCGCGGTCCGGGCCGCCTCCATCAGGCCGGCGCTGAGGCGCTGGGTGAGGGCCTCCAGCCGTTCATAGGTGCCGGGTTGCTTGAGCAGTTCCAGGGTCTTGATGCCGGCTGTCATCGCCAGGGGATTGCCGCTGAGGGTTCCGGCCTGATACATCGGGCCCGCCGGCGCCACCATCGCCATGATGTCGGCCCGGCCCCCGTAGGCCCCCACGGGGAGGCCACCGCCGATCACCTTGCCGAGGGTGGTGAGGTCGGGGGTGATGCCGAACTTGGCCTGGGCGCCGCCATAGCTGATGCGAAACCCCGTCATCACCTCGTCAAACACCAGCAGGGCGCCATGCTCCCGGGTGAGTTCCCGCAGCCCCTCCAGGAAGCCCGGCTCCGGTGTGATGAAGCCCGCGTTGCCCACCACCGGCTCCAGAATCACCCCCGCGATCTCCCCGGGATGGTTGGCGAAGAGGGCTTTTACCGATTCCAAACAGTTGTAGGGGGCTGTGAGGGTGCCGGCGGTGACGGCCCGGGGCACCCCCGGTGAATCGGGCAGCCCCAGGGTGGCCACCCCGGAGCCGGCCTTCACCAAAAACATGTCGGCGTGGCCGTGGTAGCAGCCTTCAAACTTGATCACCTTCTCCCGGCCCGTGAAGGCCCGCATCAGCCGCAACACCGCCATGCAGGCCTCCGTGCCGCTGTTCACGAAGCGCACCATCTCCACGGAGGGCACCGCATCGATCACCAGCTGGGCGAGCTCGTTTTCCAACAGGCAGGGGGCGCCGAAACTGGTGCCCTTTTCCAGGGCCTCATGCAGGGCCGCGATCACCTCGGGATGGGCATGGCCGCAGATGGCTGGGCCCCAGCTGCCCACGTAGTCGATGTAGCGGTTGCCATCCACGTCCCAGGCATAGGCTCCTTTCACCCGGTCAAACACGATGGGTTGCCCTCCCACGGATTTGAAGGCGCGCACCGGGGAATTCACCCCGCCGGGCATCAGGCGCTGGGCGGCCTGAAAGATCTCCTGGGAGCGGGTGGTGTTGTGCATCGAAGGGGTCGGGGGGGCCGAAACGGGAGCCAAGGACAAAGCTGGTCCGCCGATGGTAAGGATGTCAGGCTCCGGCAACGCCGGAAGCGTCGCCCATCCTTACGCACCCCTGACCAAATCGATCCCCTGGACCTCAGAAGTGGCCCATCAGGAGGGCCCAGCGTCAGGATTTCCTTGCTCCCGAGCCCCGCTCCCGGCCTTGCGGCCCCAACCCCGGGGGGTAAGGTCTGCGAAACAGCCATGGATGGGCGGTCCGTTGTGAGACGGCGCGACAACAACGGAACCGGGGCAGGAACGGCCCCCTCGGCCATCCCCTGGGACCGCCTGGCGGAGGCCTGTCGCCAGATCCTGCCCCCCCGGGCCGTGGTGGCCGCCCGTCAGGAGCTCCTCAGCTACGACAGCGACGGTCTCACCCTCCACCGCTGGCAGCCCCCCCTGGTGGTGTTGCCCGAAACCACCGACCAGGTGGTGGCCCTGGTGCGGCTCTGCCATCGGGAGGGGGTGCCCTTCGTGGCCCGCGGCAGTGGCACGGGCCTCTCCGGTGGCGCCGTCAGCGAAGTGCCCGCCCTGGTGATCGCCACCAGCCGCATGCGCTCCATCCTCGACCTGGATCTCGGCAACCGGCGGATCACTGTTCAGCCCGGCGTGATCAACAGCTGGGTGACCCGAGCCGTGGCTGGGGAAGGGTTCTATTACGCCCCCGATCCCTCCAGCCAGGTGGTTTGCAGCATCGGGGGCAACGTGGCGGAAAACTCCGGCGGGGTGCACTGCCTGAAATACGGCGTCACCAGCAACCATGTGCTTGAGCTGGAGGTGGTGCTCCCCGATGGCACCCTCACCCGCCTGGGCAGTGGCCTGGCGGAAACCCCCGAACTCGACCTGCGGGGGGTGTTCATCGGCAGCGAGGGCACCCTGGGCATCGCCACCGCCATCACCCTGCGCCTGTTGCGCAGCCCCCAGAGCGTGGCCGTGGTCTTGGCGGATTTCACCTCCATGGAGCGGGCCGGGGAGGCCGTGCGGCTGGTGACCGCGGCGGGGGTGCAGCCGGCTGGCATGGAAATCATGGACAACTTCACCCTCAACGCCGTCAATGATCTGTTCGGCCACCAGGAATATCCCCAAGACGCGAAGGCGGTGCTCCTGATTGAGCTGGATGGCCAGGAGCAGGAGGTGGCCGCCGCCGTGGACATCGCCGATGCCCTCTGCCGTCAGGCCGGGGCGCGCACCATTCGCCGCGCCACCGATCCAGCCGATCGGGCCCTGTTGTGGAAGGGGCGTAAATCAGCCTTCGCCGCCGTGGGGCGCATCACCCCCACCTACTACGTGCAAGACGGGGTGGTGCCCCGTGGGGCCCTGCCCAGGGTGCTTGGTGCCATCGAGGAGTTGGGCCGCCGCTACAACCTGCCCGTGGCCAACGTGTTCCACGCGGGCGATGGCAACCTGCACCCGTTGATTCTCTATTCCGCCCAGGAGGAGGGGGTCGCGGCCCGGGTGCAGGCCCTCGGGGCCGACATCCTCAAGCTCTGTCTGGAGGCGGGCGGCAGCATCACCGGGGAGCACGGGGTGGGCAACGACAAGCGCTGCTACCTCGATTGGATGTTCAGCCCCGACGACCTGGCCACCATGCAACTGGTGCGCCAGGCCTTTGATCCCGAGGGTCTGGCCAATCCGGGCAAGATCTTTCCCACCCCCGCCCGCTGCGGCGAATCCCAGCGCCGCCAGGGCGGCCCTGCCGCCAGCGATCGGGCCCTCCAAGGCCTGGAGGTGTTTTGACCCCTGCCGCCACCCGGGCCTGGCCTTGGGCAGCGGGCCCGAACCCTGGCTATGTCTGACACGACTTTGCTGCTGGCGATGCCCTCCCCCAAGTTCCTCCGTGCCCTCCCTTCCGGTCTCCCCCAACCGGGCCAGCCCCTCCGCTGGGCGCTTCTGGTTCTGCTTGGCCTGGCAGGCGCCCAGGCGCCCCTGCCCGGCCGCTCGCAGCCCCTGCCCAACGTCGGCACCTGCGAGGCCCCCCGCCCGGGTCGCTACGCGGTGATGGGGGAGGGGGAGATCAACGGCGAACCGATCGCCCGGCTCCTGCTGGAAACCTGGAACCCCGACGGCACCCTGACAGGGGTGCGGCTGGAGCGGCGGGGCCGGGCCTACCGGGAATCGGCCTACACGGGCCAGTTCCGCCCCCTCTCCAGCTGCCGCGTTGCCATCGAACGCTCCTATCTCAGCGCCGTGAGCACCAGCCAGGCGGTGCTCGACCTCCAGGGCCGCCCCCGCCACTCCCTGGGCATCCTCCCGGATGTGTTGATGGTCTCCCGCTGGTTTGCCCAGCCCGAGGGGGCCTGTTCCTCCTCCCTGCTCGATGGGGTGGTGGTGAGTCAGCAACAGGGCCGGGATTGGCGCGACAACCGCTGGCAACCCAACGCCGTCGTGCAGCGGGAGGCCTGGCAGGGGGGAACGGTGAAGGGGATCGCGATCTCCAGCTATGGGCCCACCGTGGAGGAGGCCACCTACGGCGGCACCATCACGGTGCAACCCGATTGTTTGGCCACCATTCAGGAACGGGATTCCCGGGGGGTGACCTACAACTACCGCGCCATCGTGCTGGCCGATGGCGCGGGCTACCTCTACCTGCAGACCGATCCGGATGACGTCTCCGTCGCCTTTCTGGAGCGGGTCTCCGCCAGCGCGCCCACGGCGCGGGGATTGTGGTGAGCGCCATCCCCGACAGCCTGGAGCTGCGCCGTCCCGATGACTGGCATGTGCATCTGCGGGATGGCCCCATGCTCCAGGCCGTGGTGGGGGCCACGGCGCGGGTCTTCGCCCGCGCCATCGTCATGCCCAACCTCTCGCCCCCCATCACCACCGTGGCGGAGGCCCGGGCCTATCGCTCCCGCATCCTCGCCGCCCTGCCCGATGGCTGCGGCTTCACCCCCCTGCTCACCCACTACCTCCGTGACGACAGTGATCCCGCGGAGATCGAGGCGGGCTTCGTGCAGGGGGTCTTCACGGCCTGCAAGCTCTATCCCGCCCACGCCACCACCAATGCCGCCGCCGGGGTGAGGGATCTGAATGCCCTCACGGCGGTGTTCGCCACCATGGAACGGATCGGCATGCCCCTGCTCCTCCACGGCGAGGTCACCGATGCCGACATCGACATCTTTGATCGGGAGGCGGTGTTCATCGAGCGGCACCTGCAGCCGCTCCTGCTTCGCCATCCCGGCCTGAAGGTGGTGCTGGAGCACATCACCACGGCAGAGGCGGTGGCCTTCGTGCGCCAGGCCGGCCCCCGGGTGGCCGCCACCATCACGCCCCATCACCTGCACATCAACCGGAACTCCATGTTTGCCGGTGGGTTCCGGCCCGACTTCTACTGCCTGCCCGTGGCCAAGCGGGAAAAACACCGGCTCGTTCTGCGGCAGGCCGCCACCTCCGGCGAACCCTGCTTCTTTCTCGGCACCGATTCCGCCCCCCATGCCCGCTCGGCGAAGGAGTCCGCCTGCGGCTGCGCCGGCATCTTCAACGCCCCCTTCGCCCTGGAGAGCTACGCCCTGGCCTTTGAGCAGGAAAATGCCCTCGACCGCCTGGAGGGCTTCGCCTCCCTCCATGGCCCCCGCTTCTACGGACTGCCCCCCAACGGGGAGCGGGTCACCCTGCGGCGAAGCGACCAGCTGGTGCCCTCCCGGCTTCACCTCAACGATGCGGCCGGCCGGGCCGTGGAGGTGGTGCCCTTCCACGCCGGCGAGCTCCTGCCCTGGCGGCTGGTGCTCCCCTAGGCCCACCAGTTGGGAGACTGGGTCCACCCCCTCCCACCGGTTCGTGGCTGTTCCCACCCTTGTCACGCCCCTGCGGGGGGCCCAGCTGCTCAATGATCCCCTGATCAACAAGGGCACGGCCTTCACCCGCCAGGAGCGCCAGGCCCTGGGCCTGGAAGCCCTCTTGCCCTGGCAGGAGGAAACCCTGCCCCAACAGGTGGAGCGTTGCTGGGGGGCCTTCAGCTCCCTGGGGGGCGACCTGGAACGCTTCGCTTACCTGCAGTTCCTGCGAGAGCGCAACCTCACCCTCTTTCACCGCTTCCTCGCTGACCACATCGAGGCGGCCTTGCCGATTGTGTACACACCCACCGTGGGCCAGGCCATCCAACGCTTCAGCAGCCTTTACCGCAGCCCCTCCCAGGGGATCTACCTGGCGGCCCCCGATCAACATCGGCTGGCCGCGTTGCTGGCCCAGGCTTGCGCCTCGGGTGGCCCCCCCGAGCTAATCCTGGTCACCGATGCCCAGGGCATCCTCGGCATCGGTGACCAAGGGGTGGGCGGGATTCAGATCTGCCTGGGCAAACTGGCCGTTTACACCCTCTGCGCCGGCCTCCATCCCGGCCGCTCCCTGCCCGTGATGCTGGATGTGGGCACCGATCGGGCCGACCTGCGGGCCGACCCCCACTACCCCGGCTGGAAACAACCCCGCCTGTCTGGCGACGCCTATGACGCCTTTCTCGACGCCTTCGTCGCGGCGGTGCGGCAGGTCTGCCCCGACACCCTGGTGCACTGGGAGGATTTCGGGGCGGCCAACGCCCGGCGGGTGCTGGACCGCTACCGCGCCATCGTGCCCAGCTTCAACGATGACATCCAGGGCACCAGCGGCGTGGCGGCGGCCGCCGTGTTGGCGGCCCTGCGGGGGCTGGGCCAGCGGCTGGGGGAGCAACCCATCGTGATCTTCGGCGCCGGCAGCGCGGGCTGCGGCATCGCCGAGCGCCTCTGCCGCCTGTTGCGGCGCCAAGGCCTCTCCCCCGAGGAGGCGGCCGATCGCCTCTGGCTGTTGGATCGGGAGGGCCTGGTGCACGACGGCCTGACCCAGTGGATCGAGGCGGTGGGGCCCTATGTGAAGCGGGCGGAGCAGGTGGCCGCCCTGGCCCGCGATGGCCAGGGCCGCATCGACCTGGCCAGCGTGATCGAAGCGGTGCGTCCCGCCGTGCTCATCGGCACCTCCACCTGCGCGGGCGCCTTTGATCAGACGGTGGTCGAGGCCCTCTGCCGAGGGGTGGAGCGCCCGGTGGTGCTCCCCCTCTCCAACCCCACCCCCCTGGCGGAGGCCACCCCGGACAACCTGCTGCGCTGGAGTGGGGGTCGGGCCCTGGTGGCCACCGGCAGCCCCTTCCCGCCGGTGTGGATCCAGGGCAAGGAGCGGGTGATCGGGCAGTGCAACAACTGTTTTGTCTTCCCGGGGTTGGGGTTCGCGGCCATGGCGGTGGGCGCCAGCCAGGTGAGCGAAGCCATGATTGATGCCTGCGTGGAGGCCCTGGCCGAGCAGATTCCCGCCAGCCTGGATCCGGAGGCCCCCCTGATGCCCCCCCTGCGCCAGGCCCGTCAGGTGTCGGATCGGGTGGCGGAGGCCGTTGCCCTCGCCGCCTTTGAGGAGGGCCTGGCCACCCGGGCCTCCACGGCGGAGGACGCCCTGCGCTGTTTGCACGACGCGCGTTGGGAGCCGGTCTATCGCCCCGTGCGGGAGGCGGAGTCCGGAGAGGCCGAGTCTGGCCCACCGCGGGGGTGATGATAAGAGCTGTGTCACCTCTCGCGACAGGCAACCCCGGCGGCTTATCACCAAACTCCTGTGCTCCTGGCGCTCGATGGGGTTCTTCCTCCAGCTCACCGATGCGATCGCGGAACGCCAGTCGCTCCTGGTGACGGGCCTGGATCCCAACCCGGAAATGCTGCAGAGCTGGGCCCTGCGGCGGGGCATGGCGGGCTGTTCCTTTCTCTCCCAGGCCCGCCATTGGATCAAGGCGGTGATCGAGGCCACGGGCGCCCATGTCTGCGCCTACAAGCCCAGCCTTGGTTTTTACCAGGCCCTGGGCCCCATCGGCCTGGAGCTACTGCGGGAGGTGCGGGAGCTGGTGCCCCTCGACACCCCCCTGATCGTGGATGCCAAACACGGCGATCTCAACAGTTCCTCCGCCCTGGCCCACTACCTCTTCCGGGATTTGGGGGCCGATGCGGTCACCCTCTCCCCCCTGCCCGGGCAAGACATCGCCGCCCCCTTCCTGCTCCATCCCGACAAAGCGGTGGTGGTGACCTGCCACAGCTCCAATCCTGCGGCCCGGGAGGTGCAGCACCATCCCAACGAGGAGGATCCGCTGTTTCTGCGCATCGTGCGTGAGGCCCAGCGCTGGGGCACCCCCGAGCAATTGCTCCTGGAGGTGGGCACCAGCGATCCGGCCATCCTGGCCCGGGTGCGGCAGGTGGCGCCGGAACGCTTTCTGATCCTGCGCAGCCTCTGGGCCGAGGAAGACCGGCTCGATGCCCTCCTGGCCGCCGGGCTCACCGACGCCGCCGACGGGCTCCTGCTCCCCCTGCCCCAGAACCTGCTGGTGGAGGACGACATGGCGGAGCGGGCAGCCCAGCTCAAGCAACGGATCCAGGCCCACCGGCAGGCCCGGCCCCGGAACAGCGAAGAGGATCGCTGCAGCCTGTGGCTCCCGGCCGCAAAGGCCGCCGAACCGATGGAGCAGCTGATCCTGGATCTATTTGATCTGGGGTGTCTGCTGTTTGGCCACTACAAGCAGGCCTCTGGAGCCATCTTCAATTACTACATTGATCTGCGCCAGATCATTTCCGATCCCAACCTCTTTCATCGGGTTCTCCATGCCTATGCCGCCTGCCTTGAAGGGTTGGCCTTTGATCGCATCGCCGGCATTCCCTATGGATCCCTGCCCACCGCCACCGGCCTCTCGCTGCAGCTGCACAAACCCCTGATCTATCCCCGCAAGGAGGTGAAGGCCCACGGGGCCAGGCGCCTGATTGAGGGCGACTTTCAGGAAGGGGAGTCCGTGGTGGTGGTGGATGACATCCTGATCAGTGGCGGCAGTGTGTTGGAGGGCATCGGCAAGTTGGAGAGCTCCGGCTTGACCGTCTCCGATGTCGTCGTGTTCATCGACCACGGCGCGGCCGACGGCCACGCGGGACGCCGTCGATTGGAGGCGGCCGGCTATCGCCTCCATGCCGTGCTCGACATCGGCCGCATCACCGAGGTGCTCCTCCAGGCCGGGCGCCTCACTCCTGCCCAGGCCGCCTGTCTGGTGGATGAGACGGAGGACCGTCAGGCGTCGGCCTGAGGGGGTCCAGCCCGTCAGGGCAACGGCGGGGGCTTGGGGCTGCCAGGATCAGCACCCTCTGACGCACAACCGCACAAGGGGGTGGCTTGAAGTCGATCGCGGATCCTTTCCTGCGGCGCCCGGTGCTCACCATGGTCCTCAGCCTGTTGATCCTCCTGGCTGGCGTCGTCAGCCTGCCAGTGTTGCCGGTGGAAAACCTGCCGTCGATCGCCAACAGCCGCGTCAGCGTGCGCGCCAGTTACCCCGGCGCCGGGCCCGAGGCGGTGGAGCAGGGGGTCACCAACCTGCTGGAAAAGCAATTCAACGGTTTGGAGCGGCTGGATTCGATCCGCTCCACCAGTTCCGCCAATGGAAGCTCCATCTCCCTGGTGTTCACGGGCGGCAATCCAGAAATCAACCAGATCAACACCCAGAACCAGGCCACCACGGTGGCCCGCCAGTTGCCGGCCCAGGTGGCCCGCTTCGGCATCCAGGTGCAGCGGGGCTCCGATGATCTTCTGCTGGTGCTCAGTTTCAGCGCCGAAGCCAACCGCTTCCGCGACACCTTCCTCAGCGGCTGGGTGGACCAGGTGGTGCGGGATCGCCTGCGACGGGTGCCGGGGGTGGGGGAGGTGGGCTTTTTTGGGGCGAGTCCGGTGGCCTTTCGGCTTTGGCTCGATCCAGCGCGCCTGGAGCAGCGCAACCTCACCATCGCCGACATCCGCCAGGCGCTGGAGCAACAAAACGTGCTCGCCGCCCTCGGCCAGATCGGGGATGCCCCCACCCCGGCCGACCAGGTGATGGTGCTCCCCCTGCGCATGGAGGGCCGCCTGCGGTCCCTGCGGGAGTTTGATGGCCTGGTGGTGGGGCGGGGCCCCGATGGGGGCGTCACCCTGCTCAAGGATGTGGGGCGGGTGAGCCTGGGGTCGGAGAGCTACGAATCCCAGGCCACCAACCTCGCGGGGGAGCCCACGGTGTCGGTGGCGGTGTATCAACGAGATGGCAGCAATGCCTTGCGGGTGCGCCAGGCCGTGCAGACCGCCCTCGACGAGCTCGCGCCCCGCTTCCCTCCCGGCGTGCGGATGCAGGTGATCGTGGATGAGGCCGAAACCGTGCGCACCAGCATCGATGGCGCCGTGGAGGCCCTGCGGGATTCGGTGGTGTTGGTCTTTGCGGTGTTGCTTCTGGGGCTGGGCAACAGCCGCCTGGCCCTGATCACCGCCGCCGCAGTGCCGGTGGCCCTGATCGGCTCCCTGACGGTGTTGCGGCTGACAGACACCTCCATCAACACCCTCTCCCTGTTTGGCATGGTGCTCGCCTCCGGGTTGGTGGTGGATGACGCCATCGTTGTGAGCGAAGACATTGGCCGACGGCTGGAGGCAGGCACCCCCGCTCTGCGGGCGGCCCAGGAGGCCATGGCGGAGCTGGGCAGTGCCGTGGTGGCCACCTCCCTGGTGCTGATCGTGGTGTTCCTTCCCGTGTTGGGCCTGGAGGGAAGCCTGGGGCGCCTCTACGGGCCCATCGCCCTGACCATCAGCGCGGCCATCGGCTTCTCCACCCTCAATGCCCTCACCTTCACCCCCGTGGCCGCCAGCCGCCTGTTGCACGCCGATCAGCGGGAACCGGGCTGGCTGCTGCGGTGGATCGATCACCCACGCCGCTGGCTGGAAGCCCTGGAAGCCCCCTATGCCCGCGCCCTCCACGGGACCCTGGCGCGGCGCCGCACCGTGCTCGCCCTGTTGGGCGCGGGGCTGGTTCTCACCGCGTGGGTGCTCCAGAACCGCCCCACCGCCTTCATTCCCCAGGAAGACACGGGGCAGCTGCGGGGCGCCGTGGTGCTCCCGGAAGGTTCGGCCCTGGGGCGCACCCAGGCGGTGATGGAGCAGGTGCGCCAGGTGGTCCGCCAGGAGCCCCTCCTGGCCAGCGCCAACTTCTTCGCCGGCCGCTCCTTTGAAGACAGCAGTCCCAACAAGGGGCAGATCTTCCTGCGCCTGATCCCGATCCGGGATCGGCCCCGGGCCGACCAAGCCACGGCGGCCGTGGGGGAGCGGCTCAAGGGGGCCCTGCGGCGCCAGGTGCGGGGAGGGGTGGTGCAACTCAGCGAGGCCCCCAGCGTGCGGGGATTCGGATCCGAGGGGGGCCTGCAGCTGGACCTCCTCGATGCCAGCAATGGCCGGATGGGCCTGGAGCAATTCGAACAGGAGGTCCGGAGCGTCCTGGCGGAGGCCCAGGCCCTCACCCTGGGGGGCCGGCCCGCCTTTGAGCGCGTCTCCACCCGCTTCTCGGCCGGCTCCCCCCTGTTGCGCCTCACCCCCGACCGACTGCAGATGGCCTCCCTGGGGGTGGAGCTGGCGGAGGTGGTGGATCTGCTCGGCGCCAGCTTCGGCAGCGACTACGTCAACGACACCTTTGACGACGGTCAGGTGCGGCGGGTGATCCTGCAGCTGGATGGGTCCGCCCGCCAACAGGCCAGCGATGTCCTGGCCCTGCGGGTGCGGGCCCGCGACGGCCAGCTGATTCCCCTGGCCCAGCTGGTGAGGATCGAAAGCGGCAGCGGACCGATGACCATTCAGCACTCCCGCCTGTTGCGCTCCATCTCCGTGCAAGCCCTCCCCCGGCCCGGGGTGAGCACGGGTCAGGCCATGGCGCTACTGGAGCAGTTGCTTCAGAGCCGGGGCAACGATGGTCTGGAGCTGGAATGGGTGGGCCTGGCGCGGGAGGAACGCCGCTCCAGCGGCGGCAACCTGCGGGCCTTTGTGCTCGGCACCCTGGTCATGGGCCTGGTGTTGGCGGCGCTCTATGAAAACGTGCTCGACCCCTTGATCATCCTGGTCACCGTGCCCCTGGCCCTGCTCGGGGCGGTGCTCGGCCTGGCCGCCCGCGGCCTGCCCCTGGATGTGTATGGCCAGATGGGATTGCTCGTGTTGGTGAGCCTGGCTGCCAAGAACGGCATCTTGATCGTGGAATTCGCCAACCAGCGCCTCCGGCAGGGCCTGCCCCTGGAGGAGGCCATCCACGGCGCCGCCGTGGCCCGCCTGCGGCCCATCCTGCTCACGGCGCTGTCGTCGCTGGTGGGCTTCGTGCCCCTGCTCCTGGCCAGGGGGGCCGGAGCCGCCAGCCGGGTGAGCATTGGCACGGTGGTGTTCAGTGGGCTCTTTGTCGCCACCTTCCTCAGCCTCTTCGTCGTGCCCGTGGTCTACCGCCTGGTCAAGGGCTGGGAGCTGGGCCGGCTGGCCCCCTGAAGCCAACGCCGCGGCGGCGGGGCTTGGAGCCGAGGCCCCTCAATCGGCGGCGGGGATGGCGGGAAAGGTGCCCACCCCAGGTGGGGGGGGCGGCGGGGCCAGGGGGGGGTGGGGCCAGCCCAGAACGGCGCGAACCACCGGGCCTGACGGCGGCCGGGGGCTGCCGCCACGCCGGATGTCCTCGTGCAGCTGGCGGAAGAGGGCCTGGCGATAGGGGCCGCCCTCGGCCCCGGCGAACTGGCCCCAGAGACCCTCCCAGAAGAAATAGATCACCCCATGGCCCCGGCGGGCGGAGAGGGTCACCTTCTGGCTCAGGGTGGCCATGTCGGTGGTGCGACCGCCAAAACCCGCCAGGATGCCGATCTCCACGGGGATGCCCCAGCTGCGCGCCTTGATCAGGGCCGGCTGGTCGAGATCCTTGGCAAAGCCCGCCACGGAATAGGCGTAGTTCTGCACCACCAGATCGTCGATCAGGCCCCCGAGGGCCCACAGTTCCCAATCCTGCAGCCACTGGTTGTAGGCGAAGCGGAAGGGGCCCGGCGAGAGGCTGATCACCAGCCGTTTCGAGCCCGACACCTGTTGGATGCGCGTGCGCAGATCCCGGAGCAAACTGGTGAGTTGCTGCCGTCGCCAGCGCATCCAGTAGCGATCCGTGATGTCGCGGGGTGGCTCGCGGCCCGTTTGGGCGCGATAGAGGGCCCGGGTGGTGTCGTCATACCCCAGGTCCACGGGCCAGGCGAAATGGTCATCCAGCTGGATGCCATCCACGCCGCAGCGCTGCACGATTTCGGCGATCAGGCCGATGAACCGTTGGCGCACCATCGGGTGGGCAGGATTGAGCCAAACCCGCAGATCCTTCAACGGGGAGGTGCGCAAATTCGCCCCGTGCATCGCATAGAGCGGATTGCCATCGGCCCGGCGCAGCAACCATTCGGGATGGGCCCGCACCACCTCCGCGTCCGCTGGCTCCATCAGGCCATATTCAAACCAGGGCACCACCTGCATGCCCCGGGCCTGGGCCTCGCGGGTGAAGCGGCAGATCGGATCCAGATTCGCATCCACCTGGGCCAGGGCAGGTTCGATGGGGGCGTAGCGGCTGGTGTGAAAGGTGGTGCCCCGGCTCCAGACGTTGGGATAGAGGGTGTTGAACCCCGCATCGGCCAGCTGGGCCACGGCCTGCCGGATCCGGCCGTCGTCGTAATACAGGGGGCTGGGGCTGTTGGTCAGCCAGACCCCCACCCGTTTGCCCATCGGCTGGGGCAACAGCGTCGGCTGGGCCCTGGCGGGACCAGCAACCCCGCCCACCCCGATGGCCCCGGCCACCCCGATGGCCCCGGCCACCAGGGTGGTGCCCGCGACAACCCAGGCCAGCCACCGCTGACGGGCCGACCGCGGTGGCGCTCCAGGCTCGATCAGGGGCATGAAGGGAGGGGCCAACGGGGGCGCTGGCAGACGGGCCGGGGTCATCCGGAGTGGCGTGGGAGGCTCAACGAAACATGGAGCTCACGGAGCTCTCCTCGTGGATGCGCCAGATCGCCTCCCCCATGATGTTCGCCACGGAGAGCACCTTGAGCTGATCAAAGTTACGATCTGGAGGCACCGGAATGCTGTTGGTCACCACCACCATTTCAAACAGACCCGGCTCGGAGAGTCGTTCCATGGCAGGAGGGGAAAACACGGCATGGGTGGCACAGCACAACACCCGGGAAGCACCAAAGCGGCGCAGGAGTTTCGCCCCTTGGCAGATGGTTCCGCCGGTGTCAATCATGTCGTCGATCAAAACAGCTGTCTTGCCGGCAACATCACCAATCACCGTTAAACTTTCCGCCACGTTGTGCTCCGAGCGACGTTTATCAATGATCGCCAGGGGAGCATCCTTCATCTGTTTGGCAAAGGAGCGTGCCCTGGCCACGCCACCCACATCGGGGGAAACGACAACCAGATCCTCCAGTTGCAAGGTGCTGAGATAGTCCACCAACACAGGTGAACCGAAGACATGGTCGCAAGGAATATCGAAGTAGCCCTGGATCTGGGAGGAATGCAGGTCCATCGCCAGCACCCTGTCCACTCCCGATTTCACAAGAAGATTGGCCACCAACTTGGCCGTGATCGACTCCCTGCCGGCGGTTTTTCGGTCAGCCCGGGCATAGCCGTAGTAGGGAATCACCGCCGTGATCTGTCGCGCCGACGCCCGACGACAGGCATCCACCATGATCAGCAGCTCCATCAGGTGATCGTTCACTGGAGCGCAGGTGGGCTGAATCAGGAAGACATCACAGCCCCGGATGGATTCCTGAATCTGGATGTAAAGCTCGCCATCGGCGAAGCGTTTGATCACCCGGGGACCATCCGCGATGCCGAGATAGGCGCCAATTTCCCGAGACAGCTCTGGATTGGAGTTGCCGCTGAACAACCGCAGCCGTCTGAGGTCGTGGGTGGCTTGCAGGTGGGCACCGCTGGACTCCAGCCGTTCAGTGGGGGAAAAAGTGGTCACGGCGGGCTGGTGATGCGCGCGGCAGAGTAAATCGTAGAAGCGTGTCGCCTTGGGGACCTTAAACCGCCCCCCCACTCTCCGCCTGGGAACCCTGATGCCGCCAAGCCCCCCCCAACCCCTCAACGAACCGACACACCAGAACGCTCCAGGGCCGGTGCGCCTTGTGGTGGTGGGTCCGGGGCTGGAGGCCCGGGTGGGCCGTCCCGACGCTCCCGCGGCCCAGGCCGCCCGCCTGCTCGCCCGGGCCCTCTCCCTCCCCCATCGCCACCTCGGCGATCCCTGGTCGCCCCATGGCCCCCTGGGGGAGCTGGGGGCGGCGGAGGGCGGATGGCTGGCCAGCCTCCCCCTGGATCCCGGCCATCCCCTCGCCGATGGCGGCACCTGGGCGGAAGCCCTCGGAGCCTGGCGCCAACCCACCCTTCTGACCATTGCGGCCCCCCAGCTCGCCAGCGGCGCGGCGGCCTCCTCCCTGGCCCTGCTCAAGCAGTGGCGGGTGCCCGTGGTCGGCCTGCTGCAGTGGGGAGGCGCCTGGAACAACGACCATCGCCGTCGGGATGGCCTCCCCTGGCTGGGCCATCTCGGGGAGAGCCCAACCCAGCCAAGGGAGAACGACGGGGAGGGCGAAGCCGAGGCCGAGTCCGTGGCCGCGCTCCTCTGGCGCCGATGGCGACTGCTCGACCATCCCGATCCCCCCTCTGGCCCTCGGGCTTAGGGCCAGAGGGGCTTGGCAGCTCCTGGATCCAGCTGTCGCAGCTCCGGAAACTCCTTGGTGGCGGGCTTCAGCGGCAAGGTCCGCACCTGCAGGGGCTCCCCGTTGTCCAGGGCGGCGGCCAGGAGGCTCAACAGTTCCCGGGGCGTCAGGTTGGTGTCCACCTGGCTCGACCAGCTGGGCACCAGGGTGGGGAGCTGGGCCAGCTGGGCCGGCTGGGCCAGTTGGTCACGCAGGCCCTGAAGCACCACCTGCTGGTTCACCCGGCGGCCGGCCTCCCCCAGCCACTTGTCGCGGAAGCGCACCATCTGCTCCACCTTGTTGCCCGACAGCCGCTGCAGACCGCTCTGCAGATCAATGGTGAAGTTGAGGGTTTGATCGCGATACTTCATGCGCCGCGGTGGGCTCACCTCCATCCCCCCCAAGGCATCCACCAGCTCCCTGAGGGCCTGACGGGGCACGACGATGTAGCGCTGGGGAGCGCCATCCTTGAGATCCAGGAGTTCCCGCAGGGTGTCGGCCGTCAAGGCCACGCCCCCCTGGCGGTAGAGGGTGGCCAGGGCCACCGGCCCCTCCCGCCCCGGCAGGGCCAGGGCCAGTTCCGCGGGCACCTGCAGCACCTGCACCGGACCCTTGGGCTGGATCCGCACCAACAACACCGCATCGCCGTTGGCCGGCCCCGGCGGGGCCGCGCCATTGGTGGGCGACCGCAGGCTCTCCGCGTCGCTGCCGATCACAAGCACCGTGACGGGCTCCCGGGGCTTGGCCGCCAGGCTGGCGGCCGTGACCTCCTCCCGCAGCCGGTTGGCCTGGTCGGGCTTGGGCCACACCACCCCCAGCACACTGGAGCCGACCACCGCGCCCACCAGGGCCAGCCCGGCCAGCCCCCAGCCCGGCCAGGCCCGATGGAGGGCGGAGGTCCGGGACGGTGGTGCTGGGGGACCCGCGGTCGAGGAGGAGGGGCGACGAGCCCGGCGAGCGGCCATGGGGGGCGGGTTCAGGCGAGACAACGCTCACTCTGACTGAGCGAATTCACCGATCCCCCCGCGCCGCCTCCCCAGCGGATAGGTTGAGCGCGGGCCCCAACGCGCCTTTGTCTTGACTGCCGCCGAGCCTTCCCCTTCTCCTCTCCTTCCCCCGACCGCGCGACAACACCAGCGGGCCCGGCCCCTGCCGGCGGGAGGTCCGAGGCCCGCCAAGGAGCTCTGCAGCGAGTGCGGCCTGTGCGACACCCGCTGGATCGCCTACGTGCGCCAGGCCTGCGCCTTCCTTGATCAGCACTTCGACGCCATGGAGCGCCAGAGCCATGGCCGCTCCAGGCGCCTGGACGATGACAACGAGCTCTATTTCGGCGTGCATGAGCGCATGCTCACCGCCCGCCTCCAGGCCCCGATCGCTGGCGCCCAGTGGACCGGCATCGTCAGCCGCATCGGCGTTCGCGCCCTGGAAACCGGCTTGGTGGATGCCGTTCTGTGCGTGGGACAAAGTGCCGAGGACCGGTTCACCCCGGTGCCCCTCCTGGCCCGCACCCCCGAGGAGGTGCTGGCCGCCCGGGTGAACAAGCCCACCCTGTCCCCCAACCTGAAGGTGTTGGAAGAGCTGCCGGGCAGTGGCATCCGCCGGCTCCTGGCCATCGGCGTGGGCTGCCAGGTGCAGGCCCTGCGCACGGTGGAGGCCACCCTGCCCCTGGAGGCCCTCTATGTGCTCGGGCTTCCCTGTGTCGACAACGTCAGCCGCGAAGGCCTGCAAACCTTTCTCAACAGCGCCAGCCGGTCCCCCGACACCGTGGTGCACTACGAGTTCATGCAGGATTTCCGCATCCACTTCCGCCATGCCGATGGCCAGGAGGAAACCGTGCCGTTCTTCGGCCTGGACACCCCCACCTTGAAGGATGTCTTCGCCCCCAGCTGCCTGAGCTGTTTCGACTACACCAATGCCGGCGCCGATCTGGTGGTGGGCTACATGGGGGCCACCTTCGCTCGCCAGTGGCTCATGGTGCGCAACCCGAAGGGTCAACGCCTGCTGGAGTTGGTGGAGGCGGAGTTGGACACGGCCCCGGTCACCAGCCGCGGCGATCGCAGAGCGGCCGTGCAACAGGGGATTGACGCCTATGACAAGGCCGTGCGCCTGCCCCGCTGGCTGGCGGAGGCGGTGGGCTGGTTGGTGCAGCGTGTGGGTCCCCGGGGGCTCGAATACGCCAGGTTTTCCATCGACTCCCACTTCACCCGCAACGCCCTCTGGCTAAGGCGGCACCACG
Organism: Cyanobacteriota bacterium; assembly: GCA_046340755.1. Taxonomy (GTDB): domain Bacteria; phylum Cyanobacteriota; class Cyanobacteriia; order PCC-6307; family Cyanobiaceae; genus Cyanobium. The sequence goes on along the minus strand of JBKDSY010000092.1, from coordinate 3,648 downwards.
GGCCCATGGTGGAGCGGCACATCCCCGCCTTCGCCCAGCGAATCATTGCCCGCTATCGCCTTCCCTCAACGTGAGTGCCCCCCCCAACCATCCCGCCACCCCAACCCCCCGCTCCGCGGGGGTGTTGTTTCACCCCACCTCCTTCCCGGGCACGCCGGCCTGCGGCACCCTGGGCCAGCAGGCCCGCCTCTGGATCGACCTGCTCGCCCAGGCGGGCGTGGGAGCCTGGCAACTCCTACCCCTCTCCCCCACCGACGGGCAGGGATCGCCCTACAGCTCCCCCAGCGGCTCCGCGCTCAATCCCTGGTTGCTGGACGGCGACGACCTGGTAGCCCAGGGAGCCCTCCAGGCCAGTGATCTCCAGGGGCTGCCCCAGGGGAGCCAGGAGCGGTTGTCGCCCACCGAGGCGGCGGAGCGGTCCCGCCTGTTGGCCCAGGGCCTGGGCCGCCGCTGGTCCGGGCAACCCCCCCAAGACCAGGAGGCCTTTCGCCTCTGGTGTCGCCGCCAGGGGTCTTGGCTGAACGATCACTGCCTGTTCATGGTGCTGCGGCGACGCCACCAGCTGCGCCCCTGGTGGGACTGGTCGCCGCCCCTGGCCCGCCGCTCCTGGGGAGCCCTGAGGGCCGTGGTCCGCCAGGAGCGACAGGAGCTGCTGGAGGAAGCCCTCCTGCAATGGCAGCTGCAACGCCAGTGGACCCGCCTGCAGGATCAGGCTCACCAGCGGGGCGTCACCGTGATTGGCGATCTGCCGTTCTACGTGGCCCACGACAGCGCCGAGGCCTGGAGCCGCCGGGGGCTCTTCTCCCTGGATCGGGAGGGCCGGCTCACCGAGCAAAGCGGGGTGCCCCCCGATTACTTCGCCGCCACGGGCCAACTCTGGGGCACGCCGGTGTATCGCTGGTGGGTGCATCGCCTGACGGGCTTTCGCTGGTGGCTGCAACGGCTGGAGCGTCAGCTGGAGCTGTTTGACCTGCTGCGCCTCGACCATTTCCGGGCCCTTGAGGCCTACTGGAGCGTGGCCGGCGACGCCACCACGGCCGTGGATGGGGCCTGGCGCCCCTCCCCCGGCACCCGGCTGCTCGGGCTCTTGCAACGCCGCTGCCAGCTGCGGAGACGGCTGCGGCCCGACGGCCGCTTGCCCCTGATCGCCGAGGACCTGGGCGTGATCACCCCTGAAGTGGAGGCTCTGCGAGATGGGTTCGGCCTGCCGGGGATGAAGATCCTGCAGTTCGCTTTTGATGGCCAACCCACCAATCCCTACCTCCCGGCCAACTATCACGGCGCCCACTGGGTGGTGTACACCGGCACCCATGACAACGCCACCACCTTGGGGTGGTGGCGTCAGCTGGATGAGGGCGTTCGCAGCCAGGTGGCCGAGCTGGTGGGCGGCCCCGTGCACGCCCCGGGCTGGCAATTGTTGGAGGTGGCGTTGCGCTCCCCCGCCGAGCTGGTGGTGGTGCCCCTGCAGGATCTCCTGGAGCTGGGGGACGAGGCACGGTTCAACACCCCTGGCACCACCGACGACAACTGGTCCTGGCGGCTGGATCGACCCCTGGAATCCCTTCAGGGGCCCCTGAAGGGATTCGCGGAGATGGCTCGCCACCACCAGCGGGATCAGGGGGCGGGGCCCACCGGCACCACGTAGACCCCAACCGCGGATCCCGGGGCCCGCGACCCGAGGGGCTGTCCCCGCCAGCGCACGGCCCCGGGGGGCGGCGCTGGCCGCAGCCGCAGCTCGAACGGCGGCAACACTGGCAACGACAGGGTTCCCTCCAGGGGCTCCAGGCGCCAATCCGCCCCCCGGGGGCCGCGGAGCTCCACCCGGGTCGGCGTCGCCAACTCCAACCGCAGCAGGCCCAGGGTCAGGTCGCCACCCTTGGCCTGGCTCTCCCGGGCCAGCAGGGCCATGGCCTGCCCCGCCGCGGCCCGGGCCAACAGCCGCGGATCTCCCCCATCGGGCCAGGTGTGGTCGGGCAGCGCCCTGTCCTGGAGACCCGGCGGCCCGGCCGCCACCGTTTCCGCCCGGGCCAGGGGGACGGGGCTGGTCGCCAACAACCCCAGGGCCGCCAGCCGCTGTTGCTGCAGGTTGACCCCGTAGAGCAACCCCAGGGTCAACAGGGCGTAGAGAACGGTGCCCTGCCAGCGGGTGAGGAAGTGGATGGTGAAGGGGGAAAACACCGCCGCCGTCAGCCCCTGCCGAGAGGGAGTTCCCCGCTCCTCCCGCCGCGCGGGGGGAAGCACCCCATCCAGGCTGCCTGCGGGCAGCTCCAACTCCTGCTCCAACAGGGGCAACATGGTGCGCAGATAGGCGGCCTCCGGCAACCGATCCCTCCACCCTCCCTCCAGCGCTTCCAACACGGCCAGGCTGATGCGGGTGCGCAGGGCCAGATCCCGCAGGCGCAGGCCCTTGGCCTCCCTCCTCTCCCGCAACAAACGCCCCGCGGAGCGCAGGGGGTCTGGTGGCGCGGCAACGGGCGGAGGGACCACCTTGCGGGGCCACAGACCCGAGGGCCACAGACCCGAGGGCCACAGGCCCGGGGGCCACACCGCCTTGAGCCGTTGGACCTGGCGCCGGAGCCTGGTCCTCATGCTTGGAGGGGGGACGCTCATTGCGAGCGGGGGCGGGAGGTTGCCTGGTCCGCCCCCAGCTCCCGCAGGCAGGCCACCCCCAAACGGCGCCACTGACCCTCCTCCAGCGCACCCAGGCCGATCGGGCCAATCGCCACCCGCTGCAGATCCCGCACGGGATGGCCCAGGAGATCGGCCGTGCGACGAATCTGCCGATGACGTCCCTCCCCCATCCTCAGCTCCAACAACGTGGCCCGGGGCGTGCCCCGCACCACCCGCAGCTCCACGGGCGCGCTGGCCACCCCGTCGAGGGGCACCCCCTCGCGCCAGCGCCGCAGGATGGCTGGTGCGGGCCGGCCTTCCACCCACACCCGATAGGTTTTGCGGTGGCCATAGCGGGGATGGGTGAGGCGCAGGGTCAGGGCCCCATCGTTGCTCAGCAGCAGGGCCCCCCGGCTGTCCGCGTCCAGACGCCCCACCGGATGGAGGCCCGAGCCCTGGCGCCACTGGGCCGGGAGCAGATCGAGCACCGTGGCCCGCCCCTGGGGGTCGTGGCAGGTGCAAAGCACGCCAACGGGTTTGTTGATCAACAGGGTGAGCCGGGGCGGCGGCGGCGCCAGGGTTGACCCGGCAACGGTGATCCGATCCCGACTGGGATCGGCCTGCTCGCCCAGTCGGGCCACCTGGCCGTTCACCCGCACCTGGCCCTCGCGGAGAAGGGCTTCGGCATGGCGGCGGGAACAGAGCCCCGAGCCAGCGATCAGTTTCTGCAGGCGTTCCTGGGCCATGCCCCCATTTTGAGGTTCGCGCTGGAGGCCAGGGTCTCGGCCTAGAAAACAATGGTATGTTTACGAAACAAACAGGTTTCGCAACCCTGCCGAGATGCCCGCGATCTTTCTGGACACCTCCTCCGCCCAGGCCCAAACCGGCGATTTGCTTCGCTCCTACCTGCGCGACATCGGCCGAGTGCCCCTGCTGACCCACGAGCAGGAGATCACCCTGGGCCGCCAGGTGCAGGAGCTGGTGGTGTTGGAGGAGCTGGAGGCGGAGCTCACCCTGCGCTCCGGTGGGGAGCCCCCG
>JBKDSY010000091.1:0-56404 GCA_046340755.1 Cyanobacteriota bacterium | reverse complement strand
ATTCCTGGAGCATAGTTCCGCTTCGCAGACCGGTCAGTAGCGTTCAACACAGTCCGTCATCGCCGTAGCCCCGGATCTCGTCAGCGCAGCGTGCCTCCAGTAGCGGCAGGGGCCACACCTGCTGTTCCAGCCAGTGACGGCTCCCTTCGGCGGTGAGCCGCTGTGGTGCGGGCAGCCCAGCCTGTTTCGCCTCTGTGGGTTGATGGGTGTCCTGGCTCATCGCAGCATCCCCTCCAGCTCCTCAATCCCCTGCAGGATCTCCTGCTCGATCGTCCGCAGTTCCGCCAGGATTTCCAGCGGAGGGCGGTGCTCCACCTCGTCGTGCACCATCTCCTTGTAGCGGTTGAGGCTGAGGTCGTAGCCATGTTCAGCGATCTCTGCCTTGGGCACGCAGAAGCTCTGGGCGGTGCGTTCTCGCTCGCGTTCGGCATCCTTGCGCTGCCGCCAGCGGGCCAGGCAGTCGGGCAGGTTGTTCTTGGCGTGTTCTCCTTCTGTGAGAGCCTCCTTCGGGGCGGGCCCGAGCTTCTGCAGCGGCAGCAGCGGATTGCGCTTGTCGTCGAGGCTCCAGCCGTCGGCCGTCATGTCGTAGAACCACACCTGATCGGTGCCGCCACGGCCGGTCTTGGTGAAGAACAGGATCGCCGTGCTCACGCCGGCATAGGGGCGGAACACACCGCTCGGTAGCGACACCACACCTTCGAGGAAGTGATCTTCCACCAGGGTGCGGCGCAGCTCCTTGTGGGCCTTGGAGGAGCCGAACAGCACGCCATCGGGCACGATCACCGACGCCCGGCCGCCGGGTTTGAGCAGCTGCAGGAACAGTGCCATGAACAGCAGCTCGGTCTTCTTGGTTTTCACCACTCGCTGCAGCTTGCCGCTGGTGCTCTCGGTATCCAGGGATCCGGCGAAGGGCGGATTGGCCAGGATCAGGGTGTACTTGTCTTGCTCCTCGGCGCCGTCTTCTGAGAGCGAGTCGCGGTAGCTCACATCGGGGTTCTCCACCCCGTGCAGCAGCATGTTCATCGCACCGATGCGCAGCATCGTGGTGTCGAAGTCGAAGCCATGGAACAGGCCATGGTTGAAGTGCTCGCGCAGCTCCGGATCGCTGAGCACCTCAGGGTGGTGCTCGCGCAGGTATTCGCCCACCGCCACCGGGAAGCCACAGGTGCCGCAGGCCGGATCCACCATCACATCGCGTGGGGTGGGCTCGGTCATCGCCACCATCAGCTCGATGATGTGGCGGGGCGTGCGGAACTGGCCGTTGGTGCCGGCGGTGGCCAGCTTGCCGAGCATGTACTCGTAGATGTCGCCCTTGGTGTCGCGGTCCTCCATCGGCACCTTGTCGAGCGCCTCCACCACCTTTTGGAGGAGCCCCGGCGTGGGGATGGTGAAGCGGGCATCGCGCATGTGGGTGGCGTAGGCCGACTCCTCCCCGCCCAGCTCACGCAAGAACGGGAACACCCGCTCGCCCACCACCCGATACATCGAGGCGGGATCGCCCAGCTCCTTGAAGCGGCTCCAGCGCAGTTCACTCCAGGGGCGCCCCTGGTCATCGGCGCCCTCCGGAAACATGCGGCGGCGCATCGGCTGGCCTGAGCGCTGGCTGCGACGCTCCTCCAGGGTTTCCAGCTCATCCAGCCGGCGGATGAACAGCAGGTAGGTGAGCTGCTCCAGCACCTCCAGCGGGTTGGCGATGCCGCCGCTCCAAAAGGCATCCCAGATCCGGTCGATCTGGTGGCGCAGCTCACCGGTGAGCACCGAGGCCGCCGTGGTGCCCGGGGCGATGGCGGCTTGGGGGGCAGCGGCGCCAAGGCCGTTGCCGCCGCGGCGGCCGCGGGGTCGAGCGGCGGGATCCGCCGTTCGCGCAGGCGGGTCGACCCCAGCCGCCCTCAGCCCGCCCCCCGGCCCTTTCACGGCTTCGGCGGCTCCCAGGGCCACCGCCTGGCGTTTGAGCTCCTTCAGATCCTCCTCGCTGATCGGCTCCCCCCTCTCCCGTTCCAGGGCGGCGCGGATCTCGTCGTTCGTGATCCGCCTGCCGTCATCCGGGATCAGGGCGAGCAGGTCGTTGACGAGATCGGCGGGAACGGGCATCGGGACAGGACGTGGGCGGTTGGGGCTCAGGGCAGCGGAGCCTGGAGCTTGGTCAGGACCTGGCCTGGACTCCTCAATCTGCCTTATAGCGGGAGCCCAGAACATCCCAGTCGATGTCCATCACCAGGTCAGCGGCCCGCTGCTCAGGTCAGGAGGGGATCCCACTGCTCAGGGCCGATCACAAACAACACATCGCCCGCCTGAAGCAACACATCGCCACGGGGATTGGCCAGGGTTTCCCCGGAGCGCTGCACGGCCAGCACCATCACTCCATGGTCATCCCGCAGGCGACTGGAGGCGATGGTTTGGCCCACCCAGGGGTTCCCTTCCCGCAGAGGAATGCTGTGCGTGGCCAGATCCGGCAGCACCACCCGCAGGTCATGCACCCGGGTCGCCTCCGGCGCCAGACTGCGGGCCATGCGGCGCCATTCACCGCGCACGTCACCGATCAATTCCTTGATTCGCTCCCGCGGCACCAGCATGCGGGCCAGCACCCTGGAAAACACCTCGATCGACACCTCCAACTCATCGGCGATCACCTCATCGGCTCCCAGCTGGGAGAGGGGTTCCACCTCCCGCAGGTAGCGGGTGCGCACCAGGATGAACGCATCCGGTGCCACGCGCCGGGCAAGTTCCACAATGCGCCGCGCCGCGCCGGGGTCGTCGATCACCACCACGATCGCCCGGGCTTGATGGGCCCGAACCAGCTCCAGGATGGCAGGCTGGCTGGCATCGCCATAGTGGATCGGGATGCCTTCGCCGCGGGCCTTCCGCACCAGGGCGGCGTTGAGTTCCACCACGGCACAGGGCACATCACAGCGCTGGCAGCTGGCTGCCAGGTTGCGACCAGTCACCCCGAAACCCACGATCAACACGCTGGGGGCCTCCTGGGGGGGCATGCCACCCACCACCTGCTGGGTGCGGCGATCACTCCAGCGGCCCAGGGGTGTATGGGCCAGCCCTTCCGCCAGCTTTGGGGCAACCTGGATCAGCAGCGGTGTGGCAAGCATGCTCAACACCGCCACCACCAGCACGCTCTGAAACACCTCCTGCGAGAGCAGGCCGGTGCTCACGGCGGCCTTCGTGGCCACCAGAGAAAATTCACCCACTTGGGCCAGGGCCATGCCGGAGAGAACGGCCTGGCGCAGTGGCAGTCCCACGGCCATGGAGGCGCAGGCGGCGATCAGGGGCTTGATGAGCAACACCACAGCCGTGAGGAGCACCATCGGGCCCAGATTGGCGCTGAGCACCCTCAGGTCGAGCAGCATGCCGATCGAGATGAAGAACAGGCTCATCAGCACATCGCGGAACGGCAGCATCACCGCCACGGCCTGATGGGAATAGTCGGATTCCGAGAGGATGAAGCCCGCCAGGAAGGCCCCCAGTGCCAGGGACAGACCAAGTGATTGGGTGAGAACGGCGATGCCCACGCAGAGCATGAACACCCCCAGAAGAAAGGCCTCGGAACTGCGGGTGCTGGTGATGCGCTCCAGCACCCAGGGCACGATCCAGCGGTAGGCGCTGTAGCCGAAGGCCGCCACCAGAAGCACCTTGAGCAGCAGTGCACCCAGATCGGCGAGGCCGCTGCCGCTCCCCTGGCTGGAGAGGCCCGCCATCCCGGCTAGCAGCGGAGCGGTGAGCATCACCGGCACCACGCCGATGTCCTGGTAGATCAGGATGGAGAGAATCGAGCGGCCGTGGGGCGTTTCCAGCTCTCCACGCTCTTGCAGGACCCGCAGCACGATCGCCGTGCTGGAGAGCGCCACCACGAAACCGAGGTAGACGCTCTGCTGCGGCACCAGCCCGGTGAGCGGCAGCAGCAGGGTGACCACTGCCGCGGTGCCGAAAAACTGAAGCGTGCCGCCGATGGCGAAGAACCGCTTCAGGCGCTCCAGATCGGCGATCGAAATCTCCAATCCGATCACAAACAACAGCAACACCACACCGATCTCAGCCAGCAGCTCGATCTCATGGGCATTGCGCACCAGCTGCAGCGCATGGGGTCCGGCGATCACCCCGGCCAGCAGCAACCCGATCGCTGAGGGCAGTCGCAGGCGATGGCACACCACCGCAGCGGCAACCGACAAGGCGAAGATCGTCACCAGATCCAGCAGCAGGCTCTGCATGACCGCCCGTTGTCGCAGCACGTTGAGCAAGCTATCCGCAGGTCACTGGCCTTTGGCCAGAAGCGTGCTGGCCTGAGACGAGTGGCGATGGAGCCCTTGCTAGGAAGCCCTTGCGCCTGGCCATCCAACAACGACATGGCCAGTCGCGGCGACGCCAGATCAAGGGATGGGACCCGCTTCAGGGGCGGGAAGGCCACTCAAGCCACTCCCCACCCGAGCGAGAACCAACCTCTCAGGTGCTCGTCTGCATCCCTTGGATCAGAAAGTCGAAATAGGGGCCAGCCAGGGCTGCATCGTCCGTGCTGAGCAGGGCCACGGCGGCCTCTTTCATGGTGCGCATGGCCTCCACCATTCCGGGCATGGGCACGCCGAGGCTGTTGTACATCTCCCGAGCGCCCACCAGGCCGATGGCCTGGATCTGCTCCGTGCTCCCCGCCAGAACGCCGTAGGTGACCAGGCGCAGATACCAGCTGTAGTCGCGCAGACACTGGGCCCGTTGCTTCTGGCCGAAGGCGTTGCCTCCGGGGGCGACGTAGTCGGGCTTGCGGGCGAAGAGCTGTTTGGCCGCCTCGTCGACGATTTTTTTCTCGTTGGTGGTGAGCACCTTCACCACGGCGAGGCGCCGGCCACCACCGCTGAGGAATTCCACCATCCGGCGAAGCTCGCCGCTGGTGGGGTAGCGGAGCTGATCATCGGCCTGGAGGATCAGATCGCGAACGACACTCATTGCAGCGACCAGAGACCGTGAGATTCTATCGAGCCCACAGCCGGCCTCCAGGGGGCTTGTGGCGAAGGTGTAACGCCCCTTTGCAGTTGGGGGCCCGATAGGGTCGGGGAAACCGACGCAACCCATGGCCCGGGACGGGGACGACGAGGGGGGAGGTCAACACGCCCTCCACACCCTGAGGATTGAGGACCTCACCCACGAGGGGGCCGGCCTGGGTCGGCTCGATGGCCAGGTCGTCCTGGTGGAGGGTGCCCTCCCCGGGGATCGGGTGCGGGTGCGGCTGACCCATCAAGCCCGACGGCACGCGGTGGGCAAGCTCGAGGCCCTGGTCGACCCCTCCCCCGATCGTCGCCGGCCGCCCTGCATCCTGGCCGACCATTGCGGCGGCTGCACCCTTCAGGCCCTGGAGGACCCGGCCCAACAGAGCTGGAAGCAGCGCATGGTGGAAACAACCCTCCAGCGCCTCGGTGGGATCACCCTTCCCCCCCAGCCCTTGATCCCCGCTCCCGCGGCCCTGGGCTACCGCAACCGGGCGGTGATCCCCCTGGAGCGCGACAGAGAGGGCAAGCTCCGCGCCGGCTACTACCGCCGGGGCAGCCACCAGATCGTCAACATGAATCGCTGCCCGGTGCTGGATCCGCGCCTGGACGCCATGATCGCCCCCCTCAAGACCGATCTGGAAGCCAGCGGCTGGCCCGTGGATCGCCATGGTGGTGCCGGCCGGACTGGGGCGGGCCTGCGGCACCTGGCCCTGCGGATCGGTCGGCGCAGCGGGGAACGACTGCTCACCCTGGTGGCCAGCCACGACGACCTCCCCGGGTTGTCGTCCCTGGCGAACGCGTGGCTGGCGCGCTGGCCCGAGCTGGTGGGGGTGACCCTCAACCTGCAGCCTGCCCCAGACAACCGACTCTTCGGCGACCGCAACATCACCGTGGCCGGCCGCCCCTGGCTCCTGGAATCCTTTGCGGGGGTGGAGCTGCGGATCGGGCCGGATACTTTTTTTCAGGTGTGCAGCGAGCAGGCCGAGCGGGTGGTAGACCTCCTGCGGGAGGCCCTGGGTCCCCCCGTGGGGCGGATCGTGGAGGGCTATTGCGGGATCGGCACCTTCTCCTTGCCCCTGGCCCGCATGGGCTGGCACCTCTGGGGCCTGGAGAGCCACGGCGCCACGGTGGAGCTGGCCCGGGCCAATGCCCTCGGCAATGGCCTCCACCACCACTGCACCTTTGAAGAGGGAGACGTGGCGGCCCTACTGGACCAGGCCCTGGCCCAGGGTGCCGTGGCCGTGCTCCTGGACCCCCCCCGCAAGGGACTGAAGGAGACGGTGGTCGCCAGCCTGCGCCGCCACCGTCCTCCGCTGCTGCTGTATCTCAGCTGCGATCCCGCCACCCTGGCGAGGGATCTGGCCCTGCTGACGGCCCCGGCGGGCTATCGCCTGGTCAGCTTGCAACCCCTCGACTTTTTTCCCAACACCCGCCACGTGGAAACCCTGGCGGTGCTGCGCCTCCCCTGACAGGCTGAAGCCGCCTCAGCTGCGCAGCTCAGCGGCGAATTGGCGCCGCAGCGCCTCCCGCACTTTTTCGTGGGTGGCCTCCACTTCCCCATCGGTGAGGGTGCGACGGGCGTCCCGGTAGCGCAGACGAAAAGCCTGGCTGCAGCGGCCCTCCGGGATGGGGTCGCCCTCGTAGCGATCCACCAGTTCCACGTGCTCCAGCAGGGGCTTGCCCGCCTTGCGGATGGCACTGAGCAGGCTCGCGGCGGCGGTGTCCCGGTCGACCACCAAGGCCAGGTCTCGCTCCGAGGCGGGCACGGTGGGAAAGGCTTCAAAGGAGGGACGCCAGCGCCCTGGGCGGGTGGCGGCTTGCCGCAGGGGGCCCAGTGAAAGCTGGAACAGATGGGTTGCCTCCGGCAGCGACAACTCTTCCGCCAGGGCAGGATGGAGCTGGCCAAACCAGCCCACGGGTTGCCCCTCCAGAACCAGATCCGCCCGTCGACCCGGATGGAGGAGGGGGGCACCCTTCACCAGCGGAGAAGGTGGGGTGAGGGGGCCTCGGCTCCGGGCCGATGAATTGGCGGGCGGGCGGTCATCGAGGGGCAGGCGGAAGGGGGCGAGGGCCGTCTGCAGCACCCCCCGGGCCTCCCAATAGGCCAGGAAACGGGGCTTGCCGCTTGTGCTCCAGCGTTCGCCGCGACGCTCGCCGCAGATCACCCCTGCCAGGAGCTCCACCTCCGTGTTGGTTCCCTCCCCTGGGAACACGCGCCCCATCTCAAAGGCCCAGAACCCGGGCTGGGAGGCCTGCAGATTGCGCCGCGCCGCCTGGAGCAGCTCGTCGTGAAGGTTGTCGCGCAGGTGGCCAAAATCCGCCAGGAGAGGGTTGGCCAGGGGGATCCGGCCGGGGGCGGCCCCCACCAGGGAGGGGGCGCAGGTTTCCTGCAGGCCGGCGGCACACAGCGACGCCCGCAGTCGCCGTTCCACCTGCTGGGCAGGATCCAGACCTCCAGGCACCAGGGGATCGGGTAGGTGGGCATCGAAGTGGTCGTAGCCGACCAGCCGCGCCACTTCCTCGATTAGGTCCACATCCCGGGTCAGGTCAAGGGCTCGGGAGGGGGGCACCTCCACCAGCCAGCCCTCCTCGTCTGGCACCAGGCGACAGCCCAAGGCCCCGAGGGTGCGCTCGATGGTGCCATCCGCCAGGTCCACTGGCTCGCCGTTGTCCAAGACCGGCCCCAATAGGTTGTGCAGGCGCTCTCGCTCCAGTCGAATCGGCGGTCTTGGCGGGGCCTCGCGCCGCCGCAGCCAGCGACCCACCGCCGTGGCGCCTGCAAGCTCCCCCAGAAGCGCCACGGCCCGGTCGGCGGCCCGGAGGGTGCTCTCCGGAGGCAAGCCTTTCTCGAAGCGGGCGCTGGCATCGGTTCGCAGGCCCACTCCCCGGGCCGACTGACGCACCATCTGGGGCGGGAAGACGGCCGCCTCCAGCCAGATGGCCTTGGTGCTGGCGTTCACCGCCGTCTCGGCCCCACCCATCACCCCTGCCAGGGCAATCGGCTCGCCGCCGTAGGTCACCACCAAAGACTCGGTGCCCAGCTGGCGGGTCTCCCCATCCAGGGTGACGAAGGCTTCGGCCTCCCGGCCGTGCCGCAGGCCGAGGGCCGTTGGATCCGCCACGCCGCCACTGCGGACCGCCAGGGACTGGAGGTCAAAGGCATGCAGGGGCTGGCCGGTTTCGAGCATCACCAGGTTGGTGATGTCGACCACGTTGTTGATCGGTCGCACACCAGCGCGCTCCAGGCGCCGGCACAGCCACTCCGGGGAGGGGGCCACCCGCACGCCCTCAAGGGCCGTGATGCTGAACACACCGCCCTCCTCCATGGTGGCCTGGTCGCCCGGAGGCACGGCCAAGGGGGTGCTGGCCGGTCCCTGGGGCACCGTGGGGAAGGAGGGGTGGCCGCCGCAGAGAGCCGCCACTTCCCTGGCGATGCCCTCCATGGACAGGCCGTCGGGACGGTTGGCCGTGATGGCCAGCTCCAGCACCTGGTCATCCAGCCCCAACAGGGGGCCGATGGGGGAACCCACCGGCGGCATGGCCAGCGACAGGTCGTCCAGCACAAGAATGCCTTCGGAGTGCTCCGCCAGGCCCAGCTCCTGCAGGGAGCAGATCATGCCACTGCTAGCCACACCACGGATCTGGGCCGCCTTGATCGTCAGGTCCACCGCTGGCAGGTGAGCCCCCACCAGGGCCACTGGCACATGGATGCCGGGGCGCACATTGGCCGCCCCGCAAACGATTTGCAGCAAGTCCCCCTCCACCTTCGTGCGCACCTGGCACACGCTCAGGTGATCGGAATTGGGATGGTCCTGTCGGCTCTCCACCCACCCCACCACAACGCCGTTCGCCTGGGCTGCCAGATCGTGGATGGCCTCCACCTCAAAACCGGCTAGGGAGAGCCGTTCCGACAGGATTTCGGGCTGCAGGGCCTCTGGATCGCAGATCAGGAGCTCCTTCAGCCACTGGAGCGAGACCCGCATGGTTTCCCTGACACAAACCAAGCCATCCTAAGAATCGAAACGCCGCCCACCCAAGGAGTAGGGTTTGCGGTTGTCAATCTGCTCGCACAGCGGCGCACGTCCTTCCATGGCAAAAAACAAGGGCGTCCGGATCGTGATCACTCTTGAGTGCACGGAATGCCGGTCCAACCCCGCCAAGCGGTCTCCTGGTGTGTCTCGTTACACCACCCAGAAGAACCGCCGCAACACCAGCGAACGGCTGGAACTGAAGAAGTTCTGTCCCCACTGCAACAGTTCCACGGTGCACAAGGAAATCAAGTAAGGGTCCGAGGGAGGGCCCCCGTGCTGTGCCTTTCGCAGCCTGGCCTTCCCGCCCCAGCCCACCGGCGCCGCGCTGGCAGGGCTCCCTCGGATCAGTCCTGGTTCCCCACCGTCTCTTCCAGTCCCCACCCACCGTTCGTGCATCCATGACCAGCTCCTTTTTCAAGAAACGGCTCTCCCCGATCAAGCCCGGCGATCCGATTGATTACAAAGACATTGATCTGCTCAAGAAGTTCATCACAGAGCGCGGCAAGATCCTTCCCCGCCGGCTTACGGGCCTGACGGCCCAGCAGCAACGGGATCTCACCAACGCCGTCAAGCGGGCCCGCATCCTGGCCCTGTTGCCCTTCGTGAACCCGGAAGGCTGACGGCTTGCCTGGGCTTGGTCACGGTCCCACCCCCTCTCGCCTGCAGCTCGGCGATCTGGTGGGGATCACCACCAAGGCGGGGGAGGGCAAACCTCCCACCATCGCCGTCGTCACCGGGCTGCAGGGGGGACGGGCGGAGCTGCGAACGGTTCCGCCCGCCAAATCCCTTCTTCTGCCCCTGAGGCAGCTGGAGCTCCTGGCCCCCTGCCCCGATCCCACCCAGGGTGCCGCCCCCGATCCCAGCCATCACCCGTGGCAGATCACGGAGGAGGCTCTCCGCATGGCCAGGCCCCGGCCTCGGGATCTGGGAGCCACCTGGCAGCTGCTCGTGGAGGGCGGCGACCTGGAGCCACTCCCCCTCGCTGCCTTCGCCGAGCTGGCGGGGGGCAGCAGCGAGCCCCTTCTTTGCTGCGCCTGCTGGCTCTGGCTCCAGGGAGACCAGACCCTGTTTCGTCTGAAGCAAGGCCTGGTGGAGCCGCGCCCGCTGGAGGAATTGCGGCGGATCCGCCAGGACCGCCATCGTCAGCGTTTGGCCGACGCTCGGGAGCACGCCTGGACCAGCGCCCTGCGTCAGCGGCAGCCCATCCAGGCCGAGTCCTTGGCCCCCAAGCAGGCCGATGCGCTGGCCCAGCTGCGCCTCTGGGCCACGGGCGATCGCCAGCTCACCCTGGCGGACGATCTCAAAACCTTGCTCCACCAGGCGCGCTGCCCGACCGAGCCGGCCGAGGTGCGGCGCCTTTTGGTGGATGTGGGTCTTTGGCCCCGCCACCACCTGCCCTCGCTGCAGGGCACCAGCTGGCAACAGGGCTTCCCCCAGGCCCTGCTCGCGGAGGCCGAGCGGCTCGCGGCCGTGGCCGATCAGCCTGTTCCGGGCGACGAGGGGCGGCTGGATCTGACCCAGCTGCACACCATCACCATCGATGACGACGACACCCTCGATCTGGATGATGGCCTCTCCCTGGAATGGCTGGAGGACGGCAGGGAACGCATCTGGATCCATGTGGCCGACCCGGGGCGCTTGATCGTTCCCGAGAGTCCCCTGGATCTGGAGGCCCGGCGGCGGGGCACCAGCCTCTATCTGACCGAGGGAACCCTGCCCATGTTCCCGGGCTGCCTGGCCTATGGCCCCTTCAGCCTGCGGCCCGGGCACCGCTGCGCCGCCTGGAGCGTGGGCATCGAGCTGGCACCGGATGGGGCCCTTGCCGCCATGGTTGTGTACCGCAGCTGGGTGCGGCCCGCCTACCGCCTCTCTTACGACGATGCGGACGAGCTCCTGGAGTTGGCGCCTCCCCAGGAACAAGCCCTCCTCAGCCTGCGGGCGTGGATGGACCGGCGCCGCGCCTGGCGAACCGCCCGGGGGGCCCTCTGCCTGGACCAAGCCGAGGGACGGATCCGCCGCCCCCGCCAGGCAGACAACAACGACAACGCCTGCGAGCTCGACATCATCGAGCCGACCGCCTCCCGGCTGATGGTGGCTGAAGCCATGATCCTCGCCGGAGCCGCCCTCGCCGATCACGGTCGACGGCACCAGCTTCCCCTGCCCTACCGCGGCCAGCCGGAGGCCCCCATCCCCACGGCCCTGGAGCTGGAGGCCCTGCCGGCGGGGCCTGCCCGCCTGGCGGCCATCAAGCGCTGCCTCACCCGTGGGGTGGTCTCCACCACCCCCCAACCCCACTTCAGCCTGGGGCTCGAGGCCTATGTGCAGGCCACCTCGCCCATCCGTCGCTACGGCGACCTGCTCACACAACGCCAGCTGGCCGCCCACCTGGCTGGCTCCGTTCCCATGGATGCCAGCACCCTGAGCGATGTGCTCACCACCGTGGAGGCGGGCCTGCGGGAGGGGCTCACCGTCTCCCGGGAGGATCAACGCCACTGGCGCCAGGTGTGGTTCGCGGAGCACCGGGGCCAGCAGTGGCGAGGCCTCTTTCTGCGCTGGTTGCGGGAGGACCACCAGCTGGCCCTGGTGCACCTGGAGAGCCTGGCCATGGATCTGGCGGCCGATGGCCATGGCGACCCCCAACCCGGTGACCCCGTGCTGGTGCGGGTGAGGGAGGTGGATCCCCTGCGGGATCTGTTGCGGCTGGAGGCCCGCTGCCTCTGACAGGACAAGCCGCGGCGGTCCGCCGGCTCAAGCCAGCCGGGACACCCGCAACCAGGGACCCCAGGGGTTGGCACAGCCCACCAGGGCCACGGGCATCGGGCTCGCCTGCGCTTGGAGCCAATCATTCAGGGCGGGCTCCAGGGTGATCAGCGGCCAGGGGTCCCCGTTGGGGCCCGCCGGACCAGAGAGGCTGAAGCCCCCCTCCCCGTCCGCCCGCAACTCCCCCTGCCACAGCTGCTCCCCCGGCTCGACCGGGGCCCGATGGGGATCGTCTCCTTGGGGGCTCCAGCGGCCCGTTGGCTCCAGGCGGTCGGGGTCGTCGAGGAGGGCCCGCTGGCGCTCCCGCCACCGCGGATGGTGCCATGGCGTGTCCCAGAGGGGCAGGGGGCCCGCGGGGGCCTGGGGGTCGGCAATCAGGGCCTCCTGCAGCCGGCGCACCGGTAGCTCCTTCGGCTCCACCCCATCGCGCACGCACAGGGCGGCCGCCCATCCCGCCACTTGACCCAGGTTCAACACCAGCGGCTGCAGACGCGTGGCGCCATTGGCCATGTGGCTGACGCCGAAGGCCTTGTCGGCCGCCAGGAGATTTTCCACGCCCTGGCTCACCAGGGCGCCGTAGGGGATGGTGAAGGGCGTGCCGCTCCAACGCCCGCCCCAGCGACAGCTCTTGGGGGCCAGGGGCCAATCTGGGCCAGGGTAGTGGTGGTCGTTGGCGTAGGTGCCCACGGCGATGGCCGTCACCTGACCCTGCCCATCCCGGGGCAAGGCAGCGATGGAGGGGCCCGGGGTCAGGGGCAACAGATGCTGCTCCAGAACCGTCTCCAACGCCACCAGGCGTCGTCCCTCCCGCCAGTAGGGCATCAGGGCCAGGTCGTCGTCGCCCTCCAGGGCCCCTGCCGCCGCCGCCGGGCCCCGGGGAAAGATGGCTGCCCGCCGTAACCGTCCCCCGCTGACGGCCCTCAGGGCCTCCGAGAAGGCATGGCTATGGGCCTGCATCTCGGCTGCCAGATCCCCGGGCACCTCCCCCGGGGCAACGCCCTCGCCGAAGGCCCGGGCCAGCCCCTCGTGCCAATCATTGCCAGCCAGGGGCCAATTGAGCATGACCAACCCTCCGGGCAGGCGCCCGTAGGTGAGGGTGCGCTCCAGGCCAAAACTGGCAGTGGCCTTCGTGAAGGGCGCCGCCAGCGCCCCGAGGGCAGGCGGCGGCCCCTCCGGTCTGGTCTCATCCAGCTGACCCAGCACCACCCAGGTGGGCGACTGCACTGGCTGGCTGGCGAAAAACGGCTCCCGTTCCAGGGCCTCCCGCGCGGGAGCACTGGGCTCTCCCCAGGTTTCCCTGGCCTCCCAGCCCAGGCGGTAAGGAACATCGGCCAGGGGGTAAAGGTCGCCGCGGTCACTGCCATCCACCACGATGGTTGGTGCCAGACGCCACGCCTCCTTACGCCACCGCACCGACAGGCTGGTTAGCCGGTTGCCCCTGCGCTCCACCCCCTCCAGGCGTGCCAGGGGCCACCACTCCAAGCGGGATTCCCGGGCCACCCATTGCCGCAGAATCGCCTCGGCCGTGGCGGGCCGATAGCCGAAGCAACTGACCCAGTTGTGGTCGAGCCCTCCTGGCGTCTCCGCGGCCAAGGCTCGCAGCAGGGCGCCCCACAAGCCGGTCTGCCAGGGGGAGAGCTCGTTGCCATCAGGGCAGCACACTCCAGCGGCGCTCACCATGCCGCCCAACCAGGGGCCTGGGGTGAGCAGAAGCGTTTCAGCTCCGGCCCGGGCCGCCTGAAGGGCGGCGGCGACCCCACCGCTGCCCCCCCCCCACACCACCACCGGCACCGCGCGTGTGGTCTCGCTCATGGCGCGCTGGCTCCGGAAACGGGCGCGCTGGCCGCCAGGGCCAGATGGTGGAGGGCTCCAAGCCATGACTGGCGCTGCGCCATCTCCGGAGATCGTTCAGGCATCGGGCGTTCAAACAGCGGATGGTCGGGGGGGGGGAGGGGCCTGGGGGCCTGTGGCTAGGATCCGCCTCAGCCAGGGCCGGAATGGCGAGCCGAACGGGCGACACCTGCGCCAACGATCCCAGCCCCTGCAATGCCATTCACCCTCACCACACCGCTCTACTACGTCAACGACAAGCCCCACCTGGGGAGCACCTACACCACCTTGGCCTGCGACTCCATCGCGCGCTACCAACGGTTACGAGGTGAAGCGGTGGTGTTCGTCACCGGCACCGACGAGCACGGGCTGAAGATTCAACGCACCGCCGATGCCGCCGGCCTTCCTCCCCAGGCCTTCTGTGATCGCAACAGCGACAGTTTCCGCTCCCTCTGGAGCCGTTGGGGCATCAGCCAGGACCGCTTCATTCGCACCACGGATGCCGCCCACCGTGCCTTGGTGGAGCAATTCTTTGCCCGGGTGGAAGCCCAGGGCGATGTGGTGGAGGGTCGCCAACGGGGGTGGTATTGCGTGGCCTGCGAGGAGTTCAAGGATGAACCCGCTAGCGCCAGTGCCCCCAGCTGTGCCATTCACCAACGGCCCCTGGAATGGCGCGATGAACCCAATCTCTTCTTCCGGTTGTCGCGCTATCAACAAACCATCGAGCAACTGGTGAGCCAGGAGGGCTTCATTGCCCCGCCCTCCAGGCGCCGGGAGGTGGAGAATTTTGTCGCCGGTGGCTTGAGGGACTTCTCCATTTCCCGGGTCGACCTGCCCTGGGGCATCCCCGTGCCTGGCCATCCCGGCCACACGTTTTACGTGTGGTTTGATGCCTTGCTGGGCTATCTCTCCGCCCTGCTCGATCCCGGCGCTCCGGTCGACCTCGACCACCTCGCCAGCCGAGGTTGGCCCGCCCAGCTGCATGTGATCGGCAAGGACATCCTGCGCTTTCACGCGGTGTTTTGGCCGGCGATGCTCCTCTCCGCCAACCTGCCCTTGCCCGAAAAAGTGTTTGGCCACGGTTTCCTCACCCGGGAGGGCCAGAAGATGGGCAAGACCCTGGGCAATGTGCTTGATCCCGAGGTGCTCCTCGAGCGCTGCGGCCAGGACGCGGTGCGTTGGTATTTGCTGCGCGACATTCCCTTTGGCGATGACGGTGACTTTCAGCAGAAACGGTTCTGCGAGCTCGTGAACAATGACCTCGCCAACACCATCGGCAATCTGCTCAACCGCAGCGTGTCCATGGCCCGCAAGTGGTTCCACGGCGGCAGTCCTCCCCGGGGGGAGGCCGCGGCCAGCGACCATCCCCTGGCCATTGCCAGCCTGGCCGCCTCCAGCCGCGTCGAGGAGGCCTTGGAGGCCCTTGATTTTCGGCGCGCCGCCGAGGCGGTGCTTGGGCTGGCGGAAACAGCCAACGGCTACCTCAACGAGCGGGCACCCTGGACACGGATGAAGCAGCCCGGCCAGGAAGCCAGCGTCGGCGCCGATCTCTACGCGGTGTTGGAGAGCTGCCGCTGGATCGGTGTGCTCCTGACCCCCCTGCTGCCCGATCTCTCCAGCCGCATCCTGCGCCAACTCGACTGCCCCCCCCTCGCCTGCGGGGCCCTTTGGCCCCCAACCTTCCCGGCAGCGGCGGCCGAGGCGGCGGCGGCGGCCACTGGCGCTGCCTGGCAGGAGGCCCGATGCTGGGGGGGGCTGCCGTGGGAGACGCCCCTGCCAGAAGCCTCCCCGGTGATGCAGCGACTTGAGCTGCTCGAGCCCCTGTGACGACCCCGCGGTTGGCCATGGTTCTGGGCACCGCTGGCCTGCTCCTGGCGATCCATGGCTGTGGTCGCCGGCCGGCCGTGGACACGGGAGAGAACGCCCCGCCCTTTGCCTTTCGCAGTCTGGATCTGCAGCAGCGCACCAAGGAGGGGCTGCCTGCCTGGTCCTTGAAAAGTCCCGAGGCCCGTTACAACCTCCAGAGCGGCGTGGCCCGGGCTGTGCGGCCCGTGGGGCTGATCTATGCCAAGGGCCAGCCCCTGTATCGGCTGGCGGCGACCACGGGAACCGTGATCAATGACGGCGCCGTGATCCTGCTGGAGGGATCCATCCGGTTGCAGCGGCTCGGGGGTGACCCCCTGATGATCCTGGCGGAGCGCGTCCTCTGGATCCCGCGAGAGGAGTTGATTCGCATTGACGTGGCGCCGATGGTGCGCAATTCCCTCCATCAGATCTCCTCCCAGACGGCCACCCTGCGCCTGGATCGGGATCTGCTCGAACTGCGGGGGGAGCCCCGTCTGGTGCGGTGGAGCCAACCCCGTCCCCTGGTCGGCCCGCCCGCCCCCGGACGCCCGGAGGTGGTGGGCACCCTGACGGCGTTGGACTGGCATCCCGGTAGCGGTGTCCTCAAGGGCCAGGGGCCCGTGACCATCCGTCGCCGCCCCCCGCGGAGCGCGCCCAAGGCTCCGCTCCAGATCCTGAAGGCCTCCCGGCTCGAGGGCAACACCCTCCAGCAGCGCTACACCCTGCTGGGGCCGGTGCAGGTGCAGGATCCGGCGGAGCGGAGCTGGTTTCGCGGCGGGGCCCTGAACTTCAGCACCAAAGACCAGTGGTTGACGAGCGCGGCTCCCTTTGAGGCCCAACGGGGCGACCTGCGGCTGCGGGGAGAGGAACTGCGGGTGGATGGCAAGCAGACCACCGCCAGCGTGCAACGCAACTGTCAGCTGGACCAGCAGGGCAGTGGGCTCCAATCGCGCCGCTGTCAGTGGAACTGGACCACCCAGGCCGTGGAGGCGGAGGGAGATGTGTTGTTCAGCCGCTCCGCCAACGGCCAACTCACCCGGGCCCAGCGGATTCAGGGGCAATTGGGGCCCAAGGGGCAGGTCGTGGCCTCCACGCCGGGGGGGCGGGTGGTCACCCAGGTTCGGGTTCCGGTTCGCTCGGGCCCTCCACGTCCGGAGCGGGTTCCTGCCAAACCGGAGCCCATTGTGTTTTGAGGCGCCGGGCCCAGCCATCGATCCAACGCAGATCAGACTCGCTGAAGCACCGGGGCGACCAGCCCCCCACCAGGAGCACCCCCGCCTCCCCAACAGGTTGCACCACCACCGATGGCAGCCCCGCCAACACCCCGTCGAATTCAGCCCGTCCCGGATAGGGCTTCAAATCCACCAGGGAGATGGCCCGCTGCCGGCTGCTGGCCTGGCGGCAGATGGCCCCGGGAGTGAACGCAGAGGCGTCGAGCAAGCCGCGCCGCAATAGGGTCCGCCGACCGTCATGCAGCAGCAAGGTGGCCGCTGGCGTGGCACTGAGGATCATGGAACTGCCCCAACCCAGCTCCCGCACCAGGTCGTCAGGCAGCCCCTCCACCAGTGCATATCCCTCCTCCCCGAGGAGGTTGGCCCGGGCCGCGGCCTCGGGCACCACCCGCTGCCAGAGGGCGGCCACCACCATCAGCACCACCGCCAGAAGGCTGGCCAAGACGGAGGCCCGTTCCAGGGGAGGGTCCAGCTGGGGAGCGCTGAGTTGGTTCACCACCGCCACCACGAGCCCCCCCAGGCCCACGATCAGCACAACCCGGGCGGGCAGGGGAGGGGCCATGGGGGTCAAACGGCAGCTAGGCACAAATCATCCGCCGGCCAGGGAAGCGGGAACGCCCCTTGCACGTCAAACTGGAGAGGCCACGACGTCCCTTTGCGCTTGCCGTGACTCCCCCCTCCACCAGCGGTGCGCCCCAGGGGCCCGCCCAACCGTTTGCCCGTTGGCGGATGGTGTTCTTCACGACCCTCCTGGCGGTGCTCCTGGTCTGCGGCGGCGTCAGTCCCGCCTGGGCCCTGTCCTCCGAGGAGTTTCCCCTCAAGGCTCCCGCCAGCCACGTGCTCGATGAAGCCGATGTGCTTTCCCGCGCCAGCGCCCAAGACATTGAGCGGGCGTTGGAGAAATTCAGCGATGAGCGGGTGGAGGCCAAGGTGATCACCGTGGGCCGACTGGATGACGACATCAACCTCCGCCAGCTGGGTGACGACCTGGTGGCCCGTTGGGAGGCCCCGGGAGTAGCAAGCGAGGGCAGCGGGCAGCCCCTGCTTCTGCTGCTCATCGACGCCCAAACCCGATCCACCGCCGTGGTGGCTTCCCCTGGGTTGACGGGGCGCCTGCCCGCTGAATTGTTGACGAGCACCGCCGACACGACGATGGCGTATCCCCTGCGATCCGCTGATCGCTACCGGCAGGCCGTCCTGGATGCCGTCAATCGCCTCGATGTTGTCCTCCATGGCGGAGAGGATCCGGGAGAGCCAATCCTTGAGGAGGCTCCGGCCCTGGCCAGCAACATCCCGAGCAAGGAAGAAACGGAAAGCAGCCACGCCTTCACCTGGGTGGTGGTGTTGCTGGTCATCGGAACGGTGGTGCCGATGGCCACCTGGTGGGTGTTTTCGCGCTAAGCACCCCATGGGATTCCGCGATTGGATGGGCCGACTGGGCAGCGCAAAATCTCTCGATCTCAGCAGCGATCTGGAGCGTGGGTATGAAGCCGCGCTCCTGATTCAGAGCATTGAGTTGGAGTATTACCAGGATCGTCCCGTGCGACCGGAGATTGAACTTCGGATCCCGAGGGCGATGCAGGCCCAGGTGTTGCGTCGTTTTCGCGCCGCCTTGCAGGTGTGCCAGCAATCCCTGGAGGCGATCAAACCTTATCGCCAGGAACTCAGCGGCCAGGAATTACGCCAATGGCAATTGGTGGAATCGGTCGTGGCGCGCTACGCCTCCTCCCGCGAATTGTTGCCCAGCCTGAGCCGCAGCCCGGAAGTGTTGCCCCGCAGTCTTTTGGGGGTGGTGGATCAGGTGCGTCAACGGTTGAATCCCGAAGCCGAGGCAAGCATGATCGCGGGCTTCCGTCGGCGACGGGATTCCACTTTGGTGGCGCTGCGGATCCTATTGCTGTTGATTCTGGTGCCGATTCTGATGCAACAGATCAGCCGCACATTTATTGTCTCGCCCTTGGTTGACCGCTTCACGCCGGACATTCCATTCCTGAGCTTTCCAAAACCCAAACTTCAAGAGAGGGCGGTTGAAAAGTTGAGGGTTTATCAAGCCGAAATTGAGTTTGATCATCTTCTGAATAACCAACCCTTACCCAGCAGTGAAGAGTTACAGAAACTCTTGCAGGCACGTGCCCAGGAACTCAAACGAGATTCTGATCGGGAAAGCACCGAAGCCGTGAAAAATGTCTTTGCCGATCTCTTTGGGCTGGTGGGATTTGTGGCGGTGTGCTTTCTTGGTCAGCGGGATCTGCAAGTGTTCCGTGGTTTTCTCGATGAGCTGGTCTACGGCCTGAGCGACAGCGCGAAGGCTTTTGGCATCATTCTATTCACCGACATCTTTGTTGGCTTTCACAGTCCGGAGGGTTGGACGGTGCTTCTGGAAGGGATCGCGGAGCACTTTGGTCTGCCGGCACGAGAGAATTTCGTCTTGCTCTTCATCGCTACTTTTCCTGTGGTCTTGGCCACGATCTTTAAATACTGGATTTTCCGCTACCTCAACCGTGTCTCCCCCTCGTCGGTGGCGACCCTGCGCAACATGCAGGGGGGCGGCTGAGCCTTGGCCCTCTCCCTTGGATCCAGGCTCACCCTGGTCAGCGGTCCCGCGGCCAGTGGCAAGAGTCGCTGGGCGGAACATCTGGCTCAAACCAGCGGCAAAGCCGTGGTTGTGCTCGCCACCGGGCCCGATCTCCCCGACGATCCCTCCTGGCAACAACGCCTTCAACGCCACAGGGAACGGCGTCCCCCGTCCTGGCGCACCCTGGAGGTCGGCGGTGGCTTGAGTGCCGCCCTGGACAGCCTGGGCAGGGACGACCTGGCCCTGGTGGATTCCCTTGGCACCTGGGTGGCGGCCCATCTGGAAACGGAGGCGGCGGACTGGTGCCTACTGGTGGAGACCTGCCTGCAGGCCCTGCGGCGCTGCCCGGCTGCGGTGGTGATGGTGAGCGAGGAAACCGGGTGGGGGGTGGTGCCCGTGACTGCGGTGGGGGGCCGGTTTCGCGATCGCCTGGGGGAACTGCAGCAGCAGTTGACGCCCCTTTGTGGAGCGGCCTGGCTGGTGGTGCAGGGCCGGGCCATTGACCTGGCCGCCCTGGGGCGGCCGGTGCCGGTGCAGCAGGAGCTTCGGGGCACCGAAGCCCGTTAGCCTGGCCACCCTTGCCTGAGGCCAAGGATGCCAAGGGTTGTGCTTTTCGAGCCCCAGATCCCGCCGAACACAGGCAATGTGGCCCGAACCTGCGCCGCCACGGGGTGGGAGTTGCATCTGATTGAACCCCTGGGCTTTTCCCTGAGCGATCGCCATCTGCGCCGGGCCGGGTTGGATTACTGGCCCCTGGTGCGCCTGACCCAGCACCCCGACGTTGCCTCGTTCCTGGAGGCCTGCCGTCGCCAGGGCGGGCGGCTTCTGGCTTTGAGCAGCCTGGCCTCCACCCCCTACACGGAGGTTCGCTACGACCCCTCCGACTGGCTGCTGTTTGGCCGCGAGAGTGATGGCCTCAGCGACGAGCTGCTGGCGGTGGCCGACGAACGCCTGACGATCCCCATGCCCTGCTCACGCCATGCGGTCCCCGGTGGGGTCAGAAGCCTGAACCTGTCAGTGGCGGTGGGCGTGGTGGTGTTTGAAGCGCTGCGGCAACAGGGTCTGTAGGAGCTCCAGCAGAGACTTACTTGCCAGAATTGACAACCTGCGCTATGTTCTGCCGAGCTTTGTTTTTTTCGCGCTGGTTGCAAAGCAGCAGCGCACTCTCATCAAACTTCATTCCGCTCCCCAAGGGTTATCAACCTTCTTCGATCAACATGTTTTTTAACCGTCGCATTTTCACGGCCCTCCTCTGTATGCCAGTGGTGCTGCCACTGACCGGAGCGATCGCCACAGATCTGCGAAACACCACCGCAGCCGACGATCTGTTCGCCGCCCTGCAAGCGGTGGAAAGGGAGGGTGTTTCCAACGCACCCCAGGTGGAGGCAGCGACCTCTCGCCTTGAAGCGTCCCTCGGGGCCATGCCCACCCCGGGAGCTGGCCCTGTGGCTACGGATGGAGTGAGAGGAGTGGTTCGCTTCGGTGACACGCTTGAGGGCATTGCCCAGCGCTATGCCCTCTCCGTGGATCAGCTGGTGCGGCTGAATCCTGAGTTGCGTCGCGCGCCCCTGGTGGTGGGTCGTCAATTGCGTGTTCAATCCCCTGACGGAACGGCCGAGAGCCAGCCCAGGGTTCAGAACTTGATCAGTCTCAAGCCCTCCACCAGCGGCGGGGTGAGCTGGCCGGATACCCCCAGCTACGACCCTTCAGGTCAGCCCAACAGCAACCTGCGTTGGCTTTGGCCTGCGAAGGGTGTCTTCACCTCTGGATACGGCTGGCGCTGGGGCCGGATGCACAAGGGCATCGACATTGCCAACAGCGTGGGCACCCCCATCCTTGCCGCCCAGAGCGGTCGCGTCACCTTTGCTGGCTGGAATGACGGCGGCTACGGCTACCTGGTGGAAATCACCCACGATGACGGGTCTCGCAGCCTTTATGCCCACCAGAGCCGCATCCTGGTGCAAGTGGGTGAGGAAGTTGCCCAGGGTCAACAGGTGGGTTTGATGGGGTCCACCGGCAGGAGCACCGGCCCCCACCTGCACTTCGAGATTCACGCACCCGGTTACGGTGCCATTAATCCCATTGAACTCCTCAGGTCCCCTGCCTGATTGAGGTCCTTGGGTCCTGATCACCTAAGCTGTGATCACCGGGCTCGGTAGCTCAGCTGGTTAGAGCGTGGGATTCATAACCCCAAGGTCGGGAGTTCAAGTCTCCCCCGAGCCATTTCAGTCACCCCACCCGGGGAAGCCGTCAGCGCATGTCGATGGCCCTTAGCCGATCCCGGAAACTGCCGCTTTCCCCTTGAGGAGCATCGCTGTCGTTTCTTTCAGTGGATACCGATGGACGGGATGACCTGGAGCCATACCCTCCCCGGACGTCCATGGCCACGCGGTAAGTGGTTCCCCTGCGGGTCAGGCCCACATTGATTTCCCCATCGGGATGGCGGGTGAGGGGCTGGCTCTTGAGCTCGCCGCGCACTTGGTTGAGCAGGCGGAAGTGACTGGTGCTGCTGTACTTGCGCAGAACGGCGGGGTCCCAGGGCATGGGCGGAAACACGGAGTCACCCCACCCTATGGCCGAACCTGCCGGAGACCTGCAAGGTTCTGTGATAGATTTTAACGGTTCAACTGGAAGTCGATCCGACTTCGCTTTGGCCAACACGAATCGGGCCCTCCTCGGTGGTCGCCTCGTGCCCGCTGATCTGCGCCCCCTGTTTGCGTTGCCTGGGCGTACCCTCGGCTCCCTCCTCCATCCCACTGTCATTTCCCATGTCCAGGCTTGTCGGTCTGCCAGCGCCAGACTTCACCGCCACCGCCGTGGTCGACCAGGAGTTCAAGGAGATCACCCTCTCGCAATATCGCGGCAAATATGTGGTGCTCTTCTTCTACCCCCTGGATTTCACCTTCGTTTGCCCCACGGAGATCACGGCCTTCAGTGATCGCTACGCCGACTTCTCCAGCCGCAACACCGAAGTGCTCGGAGTTTCCGTGGACAGTCAGTTCAGCCACCTGGCCTGGGTCCAGACCGATCGCAAGAGCGGTGGCCTGGGCGACATCGCCTACCCCCTGCTGGCTGACCTGAAGAAAGACATCGCTCGGGCCTACGGCGTGCTCGATGAAGAGGCGGGCATTGCCCTGCGCGGCCTGTTCATCATCGATCCTGATGGTGTGATCATGCACAGCACCATCAACAACCTGCCTGTCGGTCGCAGCGTGGAGGAAACCCTGCGCGTGTTGCAGGCCTTCCAGTATGTGCAGTCCCATCCCGATGAGGTCTGCCCCGCCAACTGGACCCCGGGTGAAAAAACCATGAACCCCGACCCGGTGAAGAGCAAGGATTTCTTTGCCGCTGTCAACTGATTCCTCCCCTGGAGTTCTCAGCAGGGCCCGTTCACGGGCCCTTTTTCATGGGACAGCTTTGATGCCCGCCTTGAGGCCCCTCCCCGAGGGAACCATCAGGGCAGCTCCAGGGTCCCCCGATCTCCATCCAGACGGGCCATGCGCCCCAGGGGCAAGGCCAGATTGGGGCGGCCGTGGCCCACGGGAAGGCGCCCCACCACCGGCACCCCCAGATCCCCCAGCCGATCCAGGAGCACCTCCTCCATGGTCAGGTCGCCGGGAAGGATGTCATCCTCCTTCCACTTGAACCATCCCAGGCCCACACCGGCAACGCCCCGGAGCACGCCACTGGTGCGCCACTGGGTGAGCAGGCGATCCACCCGATAGGGCTCCTCTCCTACGTCTTCCAGCACAAGCAGGTGGCCCGTCAGGCGGGGAAACCAGGGGGTGCCGATCAAACTGGTCGCCACGGTGAGGTTGGTGACCACCAGGGGCCCTGTTGCCTGGCCGGGTCGCCAGCCTTGGCCCTGCAAAGGAGCCACCGAAGCCCCACCCAACAGGCTCCGCAGTCGCTGCCATTGGGCCCCATCCCCCCCCACGCTGCCGTGCACGGCGCCCCCCAGCCCCGCAGTCACCTGGGCCAGCAGCAGGGCACTGGCATCGGAAAAGCCCACCAGCCAACGGGGTTGGGGGGGCGGGCGCCAGCCACGCTCCAGAAGTCGGGCGCTCCCCCATCCCCCTGCCACACACACCACGGCCGCTAGGGCGGGATCCGCCATGGCTCGGGTCAGCCGCCGTAGCCGCTCCCCATCCGGTTCGGAAAACCACCGCCAGCGTCCCTCAATGGCGGCGGGCACGGTCAAGCTCCAGCCCGCCGCGGCAAAGCGGGCCCGCCACTGCTCGCCCTCCTGCCGGGGGTTTTCCCACCACGTGCCCGGGGCGATGGCCATCACCTGGCTCCCTGGCCCCAGAGGAGGGGGCATGGGCAGGGAGCGGCCCATGCCCTGCCCGGCGGAGCTCCTCCGAACCAGGGCGGGCATCCCAACTCCGAGGGTGGCCAAGCCGCCGAGGAAGGGCCGCCTGCGCATCCCTCAGCCCTGGCCGAGAGAGGCCAGCAGAGGGCGGCCGTCCAGGTTTCCCAGGGCGGGGTCGCAGGCCCGCTCCGGATGGGGCATGAGGCCCAGCACGTTGCCCCGTTCATTGCACAGCCCGGCCACATCCCCCACCGAGCCGTTGGGGTTATGGCGATAGCGGAGCACCACCTGGCCCTGATCCTCCAGGCGCCGCAGGGTGGGGGGATCCACCTGGTATCGCCCCTCCCCGTGGGCGATGGGCAACACGATGGTGCTTCCCTCTCCGTAGCCCCGCAGCCACCCACAGCTGCCTGGTCTCACCTCGAGGGAGGCGGGTTCGCAGCGGAAATGCAGATCTCGGTTGCGGGTGAGGGCTCCAGGCAGCAGCCCCATCTCCGTGAGCACCTGAAAGCCATTGCAGATTCCCAACACAGGCCCCCCCGCACTGGCAAACCGGCTCACCTCCTGCAAGATGGGAGCAAATCGGGCGATCGCGCCACATCGCAAGTAGTCCCCGTAGCTGAATCCACCCGGAAGCAGCACGGCCTCCACCCCCTTCAGGTCGCGCTCCTCATGCCAGAGAAAACGGGTGGGTTGCCCCAGGCAGCCCTCGAGGGCCCAACGCAGATCGCGATCACAGTTTGAGCCGGGAAACACCACGATGCCGATGGTCATGCAGGCTCAAGGGTCCTCCACCCAAGCAAGGGTCCAGTCTTCAATCACGGGATTGGCCAGAAGACGGTCGCTGAGCAACTCCAACTGTTGCTGGGCCGCGGCCCGATCAGGGGCCTCCAGCTCCACATCGATGGCCTTGCCGATGCGCAGCCGCTGGATTCCGGTCACCCCCAGCCGAGCTGCCGCCGCCCGGGCGGCTTCCCCGGCGGGATCCAGCACGGAGGGCCGAAGCGACACCTGGACGCGGGCACGGAAGAGGGTCACCAGCCTCAAGGCAACCCGCCAATCTTGGCAGCCCATCGCCCCCTGGGGTCAACGTGGCCTGCGGCCGTTGATGGGGGCCGCCCTCGCGGGCTGGCTGGCCCTGGGCGGCCTGGCCTTTGGCCAGGTTCCCGCGATCCCCCTGGAGTGCCGGATCGGGAAGGCTGCCTGGCAGGCCTGTCAGATGGAGATCGTCGATCCCGGTTCCCACTGGTTTCTGACCATCGGCAAGCGCCGCCTGGAATTCCGCCACGAGGGCACCGGCCGCATGCGAATGGCTGTGGAGGGCCGCTGGCGCGAGGTGACCCCCCAGTGGGGAGAGGATCGCAGCCTGTGTTGGGACACGGTCTGCATTCGCGGCGAGATCCCCCTGGATTGAGGTCTTGCCAACGGGGCGGGGCCCATGGCCGGGTGGGGGATCCGCGACGGGGGTCAGGGGTCAGCTGGGAGTGGGCCCCAGGGTGGGCCAGAGGGCTTCGGTGGCCGCCTGCAGCCGGTCCCGCTGGGCGGCAGGCACCAGGGCCACCAGCTCGAGGGCGGGGCACTGGGGATCAGGATTGGCCATCCCCTCATACCAGCACTCCAACCGGGGACCGACAGCCTGGAGCTGCAGCGCCAGGCGCTTGCCCGGTTCGTGCAACCGACCCTTCAGGCGAAGCACGGGGTGTTCGAGGAGCAGCTCCCGCACCACCGGCTCCACGCTCTGGCGCCCCAGGGCCCCCCAGCGACGAATCACCAGGGACTCCATGGCGACGTGCCCATGGTCGTGGTCATGGTCGTCTTGGGACGCCTCAGGGTCGCCCGTTGCCTCCGCAGGGTCCGCCGCCGCCGCTCCCCCCAGCAGCAGCTCCACCGGGAGGGCGCCGCGCACCATGGACACCACGGGGGTTCCTGGCCGGACCTTCCCCTCCAGGGACGCCATCACATCCGCCAAGGCGGCAGGAGCCACCGCGTCCGCCCGGCTGACCGCCACCAGATCGGCCACCTCCAGTTGCTCCTCGAACAGCTCCTCCAGGGACGTGAGGTGCTCCAGGGAGGGATCGGCCTCCCGCTGCAGCGCCACGGCGACCCCATCGCCCACCACGTGGCCGGCGGCCAGGGCTTCCCAATCCACCACCGTCACCACGGCAAGCACCCTGGTGCGGGTGCGCACCGACGGCCATTGACAAGCCGCCACCAGGGGTTCGGGCAATGCCAGACCACTGGTTTCCACCACCAGCCCATCCAACTGGTCCGCCCGTTCCAGCAGCCGCTCGATCGTGGGCAGGAAGGCATCCTGCACGGTGCAACACAGGCAGCCGTTGGTGAGTTCCACCAGACGCCCCTCCAGCTCCTCCTCGGGGCAGAAACCGCAGTGGGAGAGCAGCTCGGCATCGATTCCCACATCGCCGAACTCGTTGACGATGACGGCGAGACGCTGGCCGCCGTGGAGCAAAAGGTGCCGCAGCAAGGTGGTCTTGCCCGCACCCAAAAAGCCCGTCACCACGGTGACCGGCAACCGGGTTGGGGAGGATGGCCCCATCTCAGGCCACCAGGGCGGACCAGGTCCAGGCCAGGCCGCAGCCGATCAGCGCCGCGCAGGCCAGGGAGCGCCGCTGGGGGCTCAGCCCCTCGGCCAGGGAGCGCATCACCGTGAGGGACACCAGCAGCAGGGCCCCCTGACTCAGGAGCAGGCCGAGTCCGTAAAAGGCCAGGGGAGCCTGACTCCAGCCGAGCACCGTGTCGCTGAGCACGTAGCCATGCAGGGCGAAGGCCGGCAGGAGCAACAGTTTGGGCCAACGGTGTTGCCACACCAGGGCCACAACCACAAGGCTGAAGGCCACCGCCGCTTCCGCCAGCGGCAGGCCAGGACGCCACAACCCCACCACGCTGCCCACCAGGCCCGTGGCCAGGAGCGCCAGCATCCAGGCGGCCCGGCGCTGCAGGCCCACCAGGGAGAGGGCGCAGAGGAACAGCAGATGGTCGGGGCCCAGGATGGGGTGGGCGAGACCGCTCAGCAGCCCAGTGAGTGGCGAGGGGGGCAAGTGTGTCAGGTCCATCAGGTGGTGGGCCTGGCCCGGGAGGGCGCCCAGGGTGAGGCAGAGGCCAACCAGGCCCAGGCCGGCCGCGAGGAGCCAGGCCCGGGATCCGGGGCCCGTTTGAGGGAAAGGTGTCATGGTGAGGGCCGGTCCTCGCCGGGCTTGAGGTGGATGGGCATCGGCGGGCGTTCTGACTGAATCGCCAGGGCGATCTTCACAGCTGCGGGACAGTGCCGGCCTCCGGAGCGAACTCCGTGCACCGATCTTTCCCCGTTACCTCCATGGGCTGTTCCCCCACGGAACCGATGGGGGAAATCTACCGACCGCCGCTCAATCGCATTCCAAGCTGTCTTTTGTCGTGACCCCTGTCTGGGGGTGGGTGCCCTCGGCCCTGGCGCACAGGGCCCGGCGTTGGGCACGATCGAGCACCGCTCCGCTGAAATCGGCGTTGGCGATCTGGGCCTCACTGAACCGGCTCTGCATCAACATCGCATTGCGCAACAGGGCCCCGCGCAGGTCGGCTTTTTCCAGCCGGCTGGCGTACACCACCGCATCCTGCAGATCCACCTCCCGCAGGTCGGCGCCCTGGAGGTTGCTGCCATTGAACACGGCCCCCCGCAGGTCGGATCCATGGAGATCAACCCCCGCCAGATCCGATTTGAGGAACTCCTGTTGCTGGAGGTTGCGGCCGTGCATGTCGGGTTCGATCTGCTGCAGGGCGCGCTGGCCCCGGAGCTCGGGAGCCGTGATCGCGAACGCGGCCTGTGCCCCGGCCAGGGCCAGGGCACAGGCCAGAAGCATGGCGCACCAACGGGCGGGCGACAACCAGCGCCAGCGGGGGGCTGGGGATTGACCGTCCCGCTGGTGCTCGCCCGTCCAGCCGTCCTTGGTGGCCATGGCCTCAGATCTACGCTTTCGGTTCAAGTTATGGCAGCCATGGCTCTGTCGTTGCGGGTGGTGGTTCCTCCCCATCCCCTGATTGCCCATTGGCTCACCATCCTGCGGGATGGCTCCACTCCCGCTCCCCTCTTCGCCACCGCCATGGCCGAACTGGGCCGGTGGCTCACCTACGAGGCCCTGCGCGACTGGCTGCCCCATTGCCCGGTCAGCGTGCAGACGCCCGGGGGCCGGTGCGAGGGGCAGATCGTTGATCCCGCCATTCCGCTGTTGGCCGTGCCCGTTCTTCGCGGTGGCCTGGGGCTGTGGGAGGGGGCGCGGGGTGTGGTGCCCTCCGCCCGGGTCTGCCATGTGGGGATCGATGCCCCCCCCCACGAGGAGGTGCGCTGGTATCTCGATGACCTGCCCGCCACCATCGGTCCCAGGGTGGGGGTGTTGGTATGGCTCCCTCAGCTGGCCTCCGGCCGCACCCTCTTGGCCCTGTTGCGCCGGTTGGAGGAGGCGGGGGTGCGGGGGCTCGGCGTGCGGGTGATCACCAGCGTTGCCTCGGCTCCGGGATTGAAGGCCGTGGGGGAGGCGATCGCCGAGCTCACGATCTACTGCGCCTGCATTGACCCCGAGCTCTCCGATCAGGGGCAGATCCTGCCTGGCTTCGGGGATCCATCACAGCGGCTCTATGGCCATCCCTTGGAGGCGGCGCCCCAGCCACAAGCCCCCTAAGGTGGAGTCACCGTGGCTCCAGCGCTTTGACCATGGCTAAACCCCAGCGCCAGCCCGTAGCTCCCTCTGGCCCCACCCTGTTGAGCAGTGCCCTCATGGGGGCTTTGCTGGGCGCCGGCGGCCTGGCCTGGTGGCTGTGGCGCCACAGCCAGAATCGCAGGCAGGCCCTCGGCGAGGTCCGTTCCCCCCGCGCCCTGCGCCTCCGGGGGGCCCAGGCCGCGAAGGCCAGTGGCGGAGAGGGAGCCTTCCAGCCGGATGGCTTGCCTGACCGGGTGCAACAGCTCAACCAAGCCATCGACGATGTGCGCAAGCAGCTGGAAGCCCTCCAATCCAAACCCTGAGCTCCTGGCGGCCAGCCACACCGGTTCTCGTTAGGGTCGAGGCGTCACAGCAAGACATCATGTTGCGATCCGATGCCATCACCAAGGGGATCCAGCGCTCCCCCAATCGGGCCATGTTGCGGGCCGTTGGCTTTGCGGATGAGGATTTCGGCAAGCCCATCATCGGCATTGCCAATGGCTATAGCACCATCACACCCTGCAACGTCGGGCTGAATGATCTGGCGCGCCGGGCCGAGGAGGCGGCCCGCCAGGCGGGGGGGATGCCCCAAATGTTTGGCACCATCACCGTCAGCGATGGCATCTCGATGGGAACCGAGGGGATGAAGTATTCCCTTGTCTCCCGGGAGGTGATCGCCGACGCGATCGAAACCGCTTGCAATGCGCAAAGCATGGATGGGGTGTTGGCGATCGGCGGGTGCGACAAGAACATGCCTGGAGCGATGTTGGCGATTGCCCGCATGAACATCCCCGCAATCTTTGTCTATGGCGGCACGATCAAACCGGGCAAACTGAATGGCTCAGATCTGACGGTTGTCAGCGCCTTTGAAGCCGTTGGCCAAGTGACGGCCCAGAAAATCAACGAAGCTGAACTGCTGGACATCGAAAAACATGCCTGTCCAGGCGCAGGTAGTTGTGGAGGCATGTTTACAGCCAATACCATGAGCTCGGTCATTGAGGCCATGGGCTTCAGCCTGCCAGGCAGCTCCACGATGGCGGCGGAAGATCCTGAAAAGGCCGACAGCGCTGCCCGTTCCGCGGAGGTGTTGCTGCAGGCGATTCACAACAACATTCGCCCCAGTGACCTGTTCAGCCGCGAAGCCTTTGAAAACGCCATCAGCGTGATCATGGCCGTGGGGGGCTCCACCAATGCGGTCTTGCACCTGCTGGCCATCGCCCGCACCGCTGGGGTGCCCCTGGCGATCGACGACTTCGAAACCATCCGCCAGCGGGTGCCCGTGATCTGCGACCTCAAGCCCAGCGGCCGGTTTGTCACGGTGGATTTGCACCAGGCCGGTGGCATCCCCCAGGTGATGCGCCTTCTGTTGGATGGCGGCCTGCTCCATGGCGACTGCCCCACCATCGAGGGACGCACCCTGCGGGAGGTGTTGGCCTCCGTTCCCTCCACGCCACCCCCGGGCCAAGAGGTGATCCGCACGCTCGACAACCCTGTCTACGCCAAGGGCCACCTGGCCATCCTCAAGGGCAATCTGGCCAGCGAAGGCTCCGTTGCCAAGATCAGTGGGGTCAAAAAACCTGTGCTCACCGGCCCGGCCCGGGTGTTTGAAAGCGAGGAGAGCTCCCTGGAGGCGATTCTGGACGGTCGCATTCAGGCGGGTGACGTGGTGGTGATCCGCAACGAAGGTCCGGTGGGCGGCCCGGGCATGCGGGAAATGCTGGCCCCCACCTCCGCCATCGTGGGGCAGGGTTTGGGCGAGTCGGTGGCGCTGATCACCGATGGCCGCTTCTCTGGAGGCACCTACGGACTGGTGGTGGGCCATGTGGCTCCGGAGGCCGCTGTGGGGGGCGCCATCGCCTTGGTGCAGGAGGGCGACAGCATCACGGTGGACGCCGAACGGTTGTTGATCCAGCTGAATGTCGACGAGGCGGAACTGGCCCGTCGCCGTGCTTCCTGGACCCGGCCCACACCCCGTTACACCACGGGTGTGCTTGGTAAGTTCGCCCGTCAGGTGAGCTCCAGCAGTCGGGGGGCTGTCACCGACCAACCCCCGGAGTGATTCCGCACTCCCCCGGGCTGCTTTGTTCAGGCGCCCGGGGCGAGCAGGGCCCGCAGGCGGCGGGCCAGGGCCTCCAGGGGCAGGCCCTCCGGGGGGCATGGGCAACGCGCCCCAGCGGCGGTCATCCAGAGCGGATGGCCGCCCTGCCAGAGCATGGGTCGGCTGTCGTCCTCCCGCCAGGCCAGGGTGAGATGGAGGTCACCACCGCTGCGGTAAAGCTCCAGCTCCAAATCGTCGGCCGGTTGGCGCTCCCCCTCGGGGGAACGGGCCTCCAGCCGCAGGCTGCAGTCCTCGTCCCCCGCGCTGGAGGTGAGCACCACACCATGGCGGAGCGGCTTGCGGCACAGGTCCGCGGCGGCGGCCACCAGGCGACTCAGATCCGTGTTGGTCGCCTCATCAGGCCAAGGCATGGACCCCATGGATCTCCAGATGGATCGGCCCCGGTCGAAATCCGGGATTGGGCCCGCCGTCGTCACTGAAGCGGGAGTGCAGCAACTGCAGGCGGGTGAGCCGGGAGGGATCGAAGCGCAGGGGCAATCCCAGGGGAAGACTCTCCAGGGGACGGGCCCGCACCGAGGGGATCAGCTCGGAAAACGGGATCGGCACCGAGGTGACACCCTCCAGGTCGGTGCCGAATTCCTTCACCCAACGCAGGCCTCCGGGAATCCATTCCGTCAGGCCCGCCATGCCATCGGCACAGGCCACCGCCAGCTTGAAACGGCGGCCCTCCCCCCGCAGCATCAACTCCAAGCCCCTAGCGGAGGCCAGATTCAGCGGGGGCGAGAAGAGGGGCGATCGCACCGAGATGAAACCGCCCCCCTCCTCCACCACCGCGCCGTCAAAGCGAAGTCCCCCAGGACCCACCGTGCACTGGCCACTGCTGCGCCCCCCCATCACCGTGTCGTTGAGGGCTTGCCAACCGGCGAAACCCTCGCCCTGCAGCCCACTCCAGGGGGCTGGGTCGGAGGAGGGAGCGGGAGGTCCGATCAGGGAATCCATGGTGGGGAGGGGGGCTGGTGGTCAGGCCGGGCAGAGGCGCCAGTCTGACGGTCGCCGGCCTCAGGCGATGACGTGCTCCGGCAGACCGGCGCCGGCCTCGGCGTCCGCCAGGATCAGCACCTCGCCCCGGGGGCGCACCAAACGGGCGGGGGTGCGCTCCGCCGGCTCCTGGCCATCCAGAAGCCGGCTCAAGGCCTGACGCTTGCCCGCGCCGCTGACCAGAAAGATCACCTTGCGGGCGGCGGAGAGGGCGGGGGCGGTGAGGGTGATGCGGGGCAGCCCCTTGCCCTGGCCAGTGGTGACCCAGCGATCCCGCACCAGCGGTGCGGGGGTGCCGGGAAAGAGGGACGCCGTGTGTCCGTCCTCCCCCAGGCCCAACAGCACCACGTCGAGGGAGGGGGGTTCCCCACCACAGAGCTGCACCAGCAGGGCTCCGTAGCTCTCGGCTCCCTGGTCGGGGGTGGGCAGGTGGGTGGGCACCGCATGGAAGCAGGCCTGGTGCCCGGGGCCCCGGGCCAAGAGCGACTCGTGAACGAGCCGGGCATTGCTGGCGGGGTCCTCCGGGCTCACCCAGCGCTCGTCACCGAGCAGCACATCCACCCGCTCCCAGGGCAGATGTTCCTGGGCCAGGAGGGTGTAGGCCTGCCGAGGGGTGGTGCCCCCCGCCAGGGCAATCTGGGCCCGATCGCGCTCGGCGAGGGCGAGGTCAATGGCCAGGGCCACCTGTTCGGCGGCGTGGCGGGCGAGGTCGTCAGCGCCGGAGGTGACTTGGAGGCGATAGGTCGTCATGGCAGCCATTCGGTGTGGAAGGTTCCAGGCCGATCCGTGCGCTCGTAGGTGTGGGAGCCAAAGCAGTCGCGCATCGCCTGCACCAGATTCTGGGGCAAGCGCCCGGTGCGGTAGCTGTCGATGTAGTCGAGGGTGCTACTCAAACAGGGGAGGGGA
This sequence comes from Cyanobacteriota bacterium, assembly GCA_046340755.1. Lineage (GTDB taxonomy): Bacteria > Cyanobacteriota > Cyanobacteriia > PCC-6307 > Cyanobiaceae > Cyanobium. Next base: position 24,143 of record JBKDSY010000091.1, on the reverse strand, counting down.
ATGCCCCCCAGGGCCCCACCGGCCACCACCTGGCGCAGGCCGGGCAGCCGCCGGTTCACCTGCTCGGCAAACCAGGGGTCGATCAGCAGATTGGGCAGGGAGGGATTGGTGGCGAAGGCGTTTTGGATGCGCTGAAGCAGGCGCGCCCGGATGATGCAGCCCCCCTTCCAGATCTGGGCGATGGCGCTCAGATCGAGGTTGTAGGCATGCAGCGCCGAGGCCTCGCGCAGCAGGGCCATGCCCTGGGCATAGCTGGCCATGCAGGCGAGGATGCAGGCATCCCGCAGGGCAGGCATCCCCTCCGCCGGCTCGCCAAGGGAGAAGGGGTTGGGCGTCGGGGGGTGCAGGATCGGCTCGGCTGCCAGCCGCTCGCTCCGCAGGGAGCTCAACACCCGGGCATTGAGGGCCGCGTAGATGGTGGGAACGGGCACGCCCATCTCCAGGGCGCTGATCACGGTCCACAGACCCGTGCCCTTCTGGCCGGCGGCATCCACCAGCACCTCCACCAGGTCCCCGCCCGTTTCTGGATCCTTGGTGCGAAGGCACACCTCGGTGATCTCCACCAAGAAGGAGGCTAGCTCCTCGGTTTGGTTCCAACCGGCCAATACATCGGCCATGGCGTCCCCATCGAGGCCCGCCTGACGCTTCATCAGGTCGTAGGCCTCGGCGAGGATTTGTTCAATTCCATACTCAATGCCGTTGTGGACGGTTTTGACGAAGTGGCCCGCCCCACCGGGGCCGATGTAGGTCACGCAGGGACCGTCATCCACCTGGGCTGCCATCTTGCGCACCAGGCTTTCGATGGCCTCATAGGCACTGAGGGTGCCCCCAGGCATCATGCTCGGACCCTCCAGGGCCCCCTTGGCACCCCCGGAGACCCCCATGCCGATGAAGCCGAAGCTGCGGCTCTCCAGCTCCTTGACCCGGCGTTCCGTGTCGGTGTAGAGGGAGTTGCCGCCATCAATGAGCAGGTCGCCCTCCTCAAGCAGGGGGGACAGGGTTTCGATCATGTCGTCCACCGGTTGGCCCGCCTTGACCATCAGCAAGATGCGCCGCGGACGCTCCAACAGACCCACAAACTCCTCCAGCGTGTGGGCCCCGACGATGTCCTTGCCGGCACCCCGCCCCGCGAGAAACTCTTCGGTCTTGGCGTAGGTGCGGTTGAACACGGCGCTGGAAAACCCATTGCGCTCCGCGTTGAGCACCAGGTTTTCCCCCATGACGCCCAATCCAACCAAACCAAAGTGGGCCTTGCTCATGAAACCGTCAGGATTGGGGACAACCTCCAGTGTGCCGAGCCGGCCTGCTCCAGGTCAGCCCATCGCCGGGGTCATGTCAGCATCTGCTCGCCTGCGACCTTGAGGGTGGGGCGCCATGGGGAACCCATACCCAGCTGGAGGGGGGCGTCAGATGGTTGTTCCATCGGCGATGGTGCCGTTTTTCACCACCACGACGATGCCATTGCGGATATAAAAATTTAATTCAGGATGATCCGCTTCCTCCACATGGTCTTTGTTGACGATGGTGACGTTGCGGCCAATCCGGACATTCTTATCCAAAATTGCGCGGCGCACCGTGGTGCCCTGCCCCACCCCCATTGGAATGCCACCCCGCTCCCGGAGCAGAAGGCGTTCCTCGGATGATTCAAAATAATCGGCCCCCATCACCAAGGTGTCCTGAAGGACAACCTCATCTTCCACCCGGGAGCGCACGCCAAGAACGCAATGGTGGATGCTGCAAGCCTTGAGCAGGGAGCCTTCGCCGATGATGGATTCCGTGATCTGGGCATCCTGCAACTTGCTGGGGGGCAGGTAGCGGGGACGGGTGTAAATGGGAAACTTCTCATCATAAAACGAGAAGGCTGGATTGGGCTGTTCTGTCAGGGCGAGATTCGCTTCATAAAAGGCACCAATGGTACCGATGTCTTCCCAGTAATCATCGAACAGGAAACTCTGCAGACGATCCCCTCGTGCCAGGGAGGCCGGGATGATTTCCTTGCCGAAATCCGTGGCTTGGGGATTGGCATTCAGCAGATCAAAGAGTGTTTCCCTGCTGAACACATAGATGCCCATCGACGCCAGATAGGGGCGCTTCTGGGCTTCCTCCGCCGTGAGGCCCAGTTGGGCTGTATCCACTTTCATGGATTCCAGGGCCGCGCCCTTTGGTTTTTCCTTGAACTCCAGAATGCGCCCATCTCCGGCCGTGCGCATCAGGCCAAAGCCCTCCGCTTGGGCTGCGTCAACCGGTAGGGCTCCAACGGAGAGCTGGGCACCGGTGTCGATATGGTGTTGCACAAACTTACCGTAATCCATGCGATAGAGCTGATCACCGGAAAGGATGAGATAATGTTCAACATCCCATTCTTGAAAGAGCCATTGATATTTGCGCACCGCATCGGCCGTGCCCTCAAACCAACTGGGACTGTCGGGTGTCTGCTGGGCCGCGAGCACTTCCACAAATCCCTGCCCAAACCCGGCAGAGAGGTTGTAGCTCATGGTCAGGTGTCGGTTGAGGGAGGCACTATTGAACTGGGTAAGAACATAAATTTTATTGATCTCTGAATTGATACAGTTCGAGACCGGAATGTCAATCAGGCGATATTTGCCTGCCAGTGGCACAGCTGGCTTGGCTCTCATTTTTGTCAACGGATAGAGGCGGGTGCCGGCTCCACCTCCAAGAATGATGGCCAGAACGCTTTTCATGTTCGCCTAACGTCTTTCATGGCCTGCTGACCGTACTTGACCACCCTGCTCGGAAGGGAGTCACGGCGACACTTCGATGCACTTTGCTCTGATTTGACAGGTCTGCGGTCAGTCGTCATCCGGAGCCTGGCTGAGAGCAAACAACTCTTCCAACACCCGCATCGCGGTGAGGCGTTGACTTCTGGGCTGGGGAGAGCGTAGGTGAGTCACAGGACCATGGAGGATTTTGTTGACAATGCCCTTGGTGAGCGCCTCCACCACTTTGCGTTCCCGCGAAGAGAGATCGGGCCCCATGCGGGAGAGGGCCTTTTGCAGTTCCTGCTCGCGAATGTCCTCCAGCTGAAGGCGCAGCCGGTTGACCAGGGGGACAGCCTCCAAGCCATCCCACCATTCCAGGAACAAGCGAGATTCTTCCTGCAGCAGGGCTTCCGCCTCTGAAGCCATTTCCTTGCGGGCTTCCTGGTTGCGGGCCACCACTTCCTGGAGATCATCCACATCGAAGCGCATCACGCCCACGAGATCAGACACATCCGCACTGATGTTTCTTGGCACGCCGATGTCGATCAACATCAGCGAGGAGCGACGGTTCAGGGTTTGCAGCCGCTCGCGGGTGATCATCGGTTCCTCGGCCGCCGTGCTGGTGAACACCAGGGAACAGGTGCTCAGGCAATGGTCCAGATCGTCGAGGGGACGGCACTGCACTGGCAAATCGGGGAAATCGCCGGCAAGGGCTTCCGCCCGGGCCAGGGTGCGATTGAGCAACACGGCCCCGGGGCAGCCCTTCGAGCGTAGATGTTGCAACAGCAGGCGCGCCATCCTGCCCGCCCCGACAACGGCCACCTGTTCCTGGTCGAGGGGCACAAGATCCGCCACCCCACGGGCCTGACCCACCTTCAGCTGGGCCAGTTCCACCGCCGCAGAGCTGATGGAGACCGCCCCAGTTCCAAGGTTGGTTTCGGAGCGGACGCGCTTGCCCGTGCTCACGGCCTGATTCAACAGACGGTTCAAAATCGGCCCGATGGAGCGATATTCCTGCCCCAGGCGCACCATTTTTTTGACCTGGGACAAAATCTGCCCCTCGCCAAGCACCAGACTGTCGAGCCCCGCCGCCACCCGCAGCAGATGGGCCACCGCGTCGGCATGGTGGTAAGTGAAGAGGTGAGGAGTTAGGTCAGCCAATTCCAAGCCAGACATCTGGCTGAGAAAGCTGCCGACGGCGGCTATGCCTTGCTCCGGATGCCGAAGCAAGGCATAAATCTCCAACCGATTGCAGGTGCTGAGAATGGACGCCTCCAACACCTGCTCATCAGCCCTGAGCTGGTGAAGGGAGGCCTCCATGGCTTGTTCAGAGATGCTCAGCCGCTCCCGCACTTCAACGGGAGCCGTCCGGTGGCTGAGACCCACAACGGCGATGTGCATGCAGCGGGGCTGAAACGTTGACGGTGTGGAACCAGCCCTAGGACAGGGCGACCCGCTTCGCTCCGGGTTTGATATGCACCGTATCGATGAAGCGGGCGCTGTTGTCGAGGGAGGAGATGATCAAGCTGCTGGTGCGGGTGCAATCCGGCTCAAACTTGACCCCCTTGAACAGCAGACCATCCGTGATTCCGGAGGCGGCGAACACCACGTGTTGTCCGCTGGCCAGCTCGTTGGCCTCATACACCCGATCTGGATCGGTGATGCCCATCTCGGCGAGGCGGGCCAGGTTGCCCTCCCGGGTCAAGCCTTCCCACTCCTTGGTTTGAGCGACCGCGGGGTCGTACACAAGCTGGCCTTGGAAATGGCCACCTAGGCAGCGCATGGCCGCTGCGGAGATCACCCCTTCGGGAGCGGCGCCGATGCCCATCAGGGCATGGGTGCCCGTGCCATCAAATCCACAGGCGATCGCCGCGCTCACATCCCCATCGCTGATGGGCTTGACCCGGGCGCCCGCTGCGCGGATCTCTGCAATCAAGCCCTTGTGCCGGGCCCGATCCATGCAGACGATCACCAGCTCATCGATGCCCAATCCCAGGCACTCAGCGAGAATCTTGAGGTTTTCCGTGGCCGACTTGCGGATGTCCACCAACCCTTTGGCCGCAGGCGGAGCGGCCAATTTGTTCATGTAAAAATCTGGAGCGTTGAACAAGCCACCGCGTTCACTGGCCGCCAGCACGGCCATGGAGCCATCCTGGGCGTTGGCGCAGAGGTTGGTTCCTTCGCAGGGATCCACGGCAAAATCAACCCCGGGGCCCACTCCGCTGCCCACCTCCTCACCGATGTAGAGCATCGGGGCCTCATCCCGTTCCCCTTCGCCAATCACAATGCGGCCCTGCATGGCGATCTGCCCCATGCGTTGGCGCATGGCCTCAACGGCGGCCTGATCCGCTTCATTTTTTTTGCCATGGCCCGTCAGGTGGGCGGAAGCGATGGCTGCCTGCTCAACAACCTCGAGCAGTTCCTGGATGATGGTGCGATCCACGGGAAGCGGGCTAAGGGAAAAACCTCAGGGGGACCGGCAGGGTGTGGCTCGTTGCCGGAGCTGTGCACCATCCAGCGACGGACGTTGCACGGAAGCCCATGCTGGAGCAGGTTCGCCGTATCCCGATAAGAGACCGGACGAGGGTCTCCAACCATGAAGCGGCGCCATCGTATCAGTGCTTGCGACCAGCTCCTATGTGAGAACGCATGGCCTGGGTCAGGGCGCCGCCAGGGGGGCCGCCGGGAACGGGGAGCCGTGGACTCCGATGGCTGGGGGTGGTGGTGTGACTAAAATCCCCAGGCAGTCGCCCCATGAGTCCCATGAGCACGAAGTCCCTCGTGGTCGCACCATCGATCCTCTCCGCGGATTTCTCCAAGCTGGGTGAGGATGTGCGGGCTGTGGATCAGGCCGGGGCCGACTGGATCCATGTGGACGTGATGGATGGCCGTTTTGTGCCCAACATCACGATTGGACCCTTGATCGTGGAAGCCCTGAGGCCTGTGACCACCAAGCCCCTGGATGTGCACCTGATGATCGTTGAGCCGGAAAAATATGTGCCGGAATTTGCCAAGGCCGGTGCCGACATCATCAGCGTTCAGGTGGAAGCTTGCCCCCATTTGCATCGCAATCTCGCCCAAATCAAGGAGCTGGGGAAGAAGGCAGGAGCCGTTCTTAATCCAGGCACCCCGATCGACACATTGGAGTACTGCCTAGAACTCTGTGATCTGGTGTTGATCATGAGTGTTAACCCTGGCTTCGGCGGTCAGAGTTTCATTGAAAATCAGGTCAAGAAAATTCGCGATCTGCGGATGCTCTGTGAAGACAAGGGCCTCGATCCCTGGATCGAAGTGGATGGGGGCATCAAGCCAGCCAATGCCTGGAAAGTAATTGAAGCGGGGGCCAATGCCATCGTTTCTGGTTCAGGTGTGTTCGGCGCCAGCGATTACGCCGAAGCTATTCGGGGCATTCGCGCCAGCCGCCGCCCCGAGCCTGCCTTGGTTTGACATCGGTGGGTTCTAGATGATGCTCTGAGTGAGGCTGGGCAGCCTGCCTCAGAGCATCATTCCGAAGAACCAGCCGTAGCTGTGCAAGCCAAGACCCAGGAGATTGACGCCGATATAGCAAACAGCGATCACCACCAAACCCGCCGACGCCACCAAGGCGGGTTTGCGACCCTGCCACCCCCTGATCAAACGGGTGTGCAGGTAAGCGGCGTACACCAGCCAGGTAATGAAGGCCCAGGTTTCCTTGGGATCCCAGCTCCACCAGGCCCCCCAGGCTTCATTGGCCCAGACCGCTCCACTGATGAGCCCCACCGAGAGCAGCAAAAAGCCGACCGTGATCGTGCGGTAGCTCAGGCTGTCGAGCTCCTCACTGGAGCGAAAGGCATGGGTTTGTAGTTCGGCGGCTGGCGACCCGTCGGAGATCAGTTGGGCTTGGCGAAAGCTGCCTGTGCCGATGGAACTGCTGCGCAGCTGCAGCTCCTGGGAACGGTCGGTGAAGAGCACAGCCACGCTGAGCAGGGAGCCAACCAACAGGGCCGCGTAACTGAGCATGATCACGCTGACGTGCATCACCAGCCAGCTGGAGCGCAGGGCGGGGACCAGAGGGGACGCCTCCTGAAGCCGATCAGGCAAGGCAAAACTGGCGAAGGCGACACATCCCAGGGCCATCGGTGTGGCGGCGGCGGGCACGAGGGGATGGGGCCAGGACCGTTCCACCACCAGCTGGGTCAGGGTGCAGGCCCAGGCCAGGAAACAAAGGGACTCATAAAGGTTGCTGATCGGGAAGTGGCCCGAATCCCACCAGCGCAGCACCAGCTGGGCGGTGAGGCAAAGATTGGCCGTGGCCACCAACACCCGCACCAGGGGGCTGGAGCGGCCCACGCTCAAAAACCAGAAGGCCGCGGGTAGGGCAAGCAACAACAGGGCAAAAGCAATCAGACCAAGACCCAGAACGGGATCCGCAGCCAGAGCGGGCACAGACACGATCAAGACCAACGTGTGCCCCTAGTCTGCCGGTTCATGGGTGGGATCGAGGGGATCAGCGGCTGGATAGGCGCAGGAGATAGCCCCCGGCACAGAGACCAATCACAACCGGCAGCCAGGCGGAAAGGAAGGGGGTCAGGGTGCCGGTGATGCCGAGGGAACTGAAGATGAACGACATCAAATAGTAGCCAAAAATTAACAACACACTGATGCCAAATCCTTGGCTGCGACTGGTTCGTCCATGGGGCCGAACTCCAATGCTGCTGCCGATGAGACCAAAGACAAAACAAATGGCAGGGAAGGCAAATTTCTCTTGAATTCGAACCCGGATGCGTCTTGCCTCTTTCTTGTTGTTGGCCTCATTCAATAACCGCTCTGCCCGCATCGCCTGGCCGACCGTCATGGTGGCGGGATCCGTGGGCAATTTCGCCACCTCTAACAGGTCGCGGGTCAGAGGGTAGAAGTAACGGTCAAACACTGCCGAGGTCGTTGCGCCGGTTTTCTCATCCAAGCTGACAATGCGACCTTCAAAGAATTCCCACATCGACTGTTGATCATTCCATTTACCACGTTTTGCCGTCAACATTTGCCGTTGCCCCAGTCGGGAGAAGTCAAGCAGCGTGATGTCAATCATTTCACCCCGACGAAACATGCGTGAATAGAAAAGGTGTGTCAGGGCACGGCGCGATTCACCCTCATCATTTTCAAGCCGTCCAAAGCGTGAATAGATGATGTTGTCTCCCCGCTCATTGGTCAGCGCCTTACCCAAGGCTGTTTCAAGGGTTTGGGTCGCCATCAAGTTGGTTCGCGGAACAATCAAATCATTGAAGCTAAATGTCAACAGACTCATCACCAAAGACAACGCCAGGGCCGGCATCACGATCCGCCATGTTTTGACGCCCAGGCTTCTCAGGGCCGTTAGTTCACAGCTTCCAGACAGTCTGCTATAAGCCAAGAGCGAGGCCATCAGGGTGGCCATGGGAAAGGCCAAAACCAAAAACCCCGGCAGCCGAAGACACAAGACCTGGATGGCCGTCACGACGGGTAGGCCAGATTCGGCAATGCGTCGCACGAGCTCAAAGACCACGCCCACGGAAAGGGACACGGCTGTGAAAGCGGCGATGCCAAACAACAGTGGACCCAATAGCTCGTTCAGAAGCCAGCGATCCAGTAGAGGGATGGTCTTGAATGTCTTTTGAAACAGTCGCCAGTAATGGTGAACCGATTCCAGATGCAGGGGCGACAATCTGAGGGATTTAGAGAGCTTCATCAGAGCTTGAAGGCCTCACCAAGGTAATGACGCCGCACTAGGGAATCCGTCGCCAACTCTTCGGAGCTGCCGGAGGCAAGGATTCGTCCATCGGTCATGATGTAGGAACGATCCGTGATAGCCAGGGTTTCTCGCACATTGTGATCTGTGATCAGAATTCCCATTCCTCTGGCGCGAAGGCCATGGATCAGCGCCTGCAGGTCGGCAACGGCCAGGGGATCCACCCCCGCAAATGGCTCATCCAGCAGGAGATAGCGGGGACCTTGGACGCCAACCGCCAGGGCTCGCGCAACTTCTGTTCGCCTGCGCTCGCCGCCGGATAGCTGAAACCCTTTGCGCGTTTGGAACGCACCAAGGTGAAATTCACTGATCAATCCATCCAGGCGTTCCTGGTGGAGGTGGCGAGGCAGGTTGGACGTGTCCAGGGCAAGCTTCAGGTTGTCTCGCACGGTGAGATTGCGGAACACACTCGCCTCCTGGGGCAGATAGCCGATGCCCAGCCGCGCCCGATCAGGCATCGGCAGAAAGGAGATCGATGTTCCGTCGAGGGTGACATCTCCCCTGTCCGGACGCAACAGTCCGGTGACCAGGTTGAAGGTGGTGGTTTTGCCAGCCCCATTGGGCCCAAGCAGGCCCACAACTTCTCCGGGTTTGAGATTCAGACTGACGCCTTGCACCAACGGACGACCTGACAGGGTAATCGCGACACGATCCAGGGACAAGGTCATGGCATGGGGGCACCGCTCTCCTTCCCCGTGGGCAGAGACAAGCGCAGTTTGCTGGTCACCTGTCTGCCTGGAGTGGGTTGTGCCACAAGACGTTCCTGGTCGAGGTTATAGACCAACCGCTCGGCACGAATGCGCTGGCCCTTAGCGTCGATCACATCCACATCCCCGCTGAGCACTAGGCGGCCTTCCTTGGAAAAGTATTGCGCCTGCCGAGAGGTGGCCACCATGCCGCGGTCTGGATAGGTGATCCGCACATTCCCCGTTGCCGTGACCACACCTGTTTGATTATCCCCCTGTTGCATGTCCGATTCAATGGTCACGAGCCCTACCCCTTCGGGAGCCGGAGCGGGCTGGGCGGCAGGAGGGGGGCTGGCTGGACTTGAGCGCCCCAGCAGGGCCACGCAGACCAAGAGACCAGCCAGCGATGGCAGCGCACTGATGGTGAGCAAGCGGGGCAGCGTCAGCCTCGGCGACAACTCCATCGGTCTCTGGTGCGGAATCAGGACACTTTAGTCTTGGCCCAGATGACGCTGGTTCAACACAGGGAATGGGAGGTGGTCCACCATCTGGCCAGCCTGCAAAGCCACGAGCCGTTGGCTAACGATCGCGGCAAGGAGATGAAGGTCAAAGCCCACTCCATGGTCAAGGCAAGCTTGAAGGTGATTTAAACCTTCGGCCATGAGAAGAATGGAGCCGCGTTGGTTGCCATTGTTGAGGTGATGTTCTGCCACGGAAATTTGGATGATGCCCTGCAGAAGCTCACGATCTGATCCAAGGCACTCATGCCAGATCTCTTCAAATGCGTCATGGGCGCCATACCAATCATGTTGATTGAACAAGCGGACGGCCTGGTCAAGACGCTCGTCTTGGAGCAGAAGCTCACCGTCGCCTGCAGCCGTGTGGGCGGGCACCGCCGTCAACGCTTGATGGGCTTCTTGGCGGCGACTTTCCGTAAACGGATGTTTTCCGGGGTCACCTCGAGCATCTCATCTGCTCCAATGTATTCCAGCGCACGCTCCAGGGTCATGTGGACAGGAGCCTGCAGGGTGTCGAGCTCCTCGGCGCCGGCGGAACGCATGTTTGTGAGCTGTTTGGTCTTGCAAACGTTGATTTCTAGATCTTGAGGCCGATTGTTTTCGCCAATGATCATTCCCTTGTAAACTTTTGTCCCCGGAGTGATGAAGAACTGACCACGATCCTCGGCATTCTTCAAGGCATAAAAGGTGGCCACACCTTCCTCAAAGGCAATTAGTACACCATTACGGCGTAATTCATAGGCTCCCTGAATCGGTCTGTAATCGAGGAAGGAGTGGCTCATGATGCCCTCGCCTCGTGTGGAACGAATGAAATCTCCACGGAACCCGATGAGACCTCGGGATGGCACAACAAACTCAAGTTGGGTGCGCCCATCGTTGGAGGTTTCCATGTTCATCATCTCAGCCTTTCGAGATCCAAGCTTTTCAATGCAGACCCCGACATTGACTTCGGGAACATCAATAACAAGCAACTCGTAAGGTTCATGGGGAATGCCATCGATTTCTCTGAAGATCACTTGGGGTTGGCTGACCTGGAACTCGTACCCCTCACGACGCATGGTTTCAATCAAAATTCCCAGATGCAGTTCACCGCGTCCGCTTACCAACCAGCGGTCGGGGGAATCCGTATCTTCCAGGCGGAGGGCGACGTTGGTGAGCAGTTCGCGCTGCAGGCGGTCGCGCACTTGGCGACTGGTGACAAACTTTCCTTCCTTGCCAGCAAATGGTGAATCATTCACCACAAAGGTCATCTGCAGGGTCGGTTCGTCCACCTTGATCAGTGGGAGGGCCTCCGGGTGATCGGGGCAGGCGATGGTTTCGCCAATGTTGACCTCCTCGAAACCGGCCAAAGCGATAATGTCACCCGCAGTGGCCTGGTCCACTTCAATTCTGCGCAACCCTTGGAATCCAAGCAATTTGGTAACTCGGCCGCGCTTGATGGAGCCATCATCGCGGATGAGGGCCACGGTCTGACCATTGTTGATCGTGCCATTGTGAACGCGACCAATGATGATGCGGCCCAGAAAATCGTTATAGTCGAGACTGGTGACCTGCAGTTGCAGTGGTTTCGCGGGATCCCCAACCGGTGGCGGCACATGGCGGAGGATGGCTTCGAAGAGTGGGGCCATCGAGTCACTCTCGGCTGCCATTTCATTCTTGGCATATCCGGCCATCCCACTGCCAAAGAGATAGGGAAAATCGCACTGATCGTCATCAGCGCCCAGCTCAAGAAATAGATCCAGAACCTTATCTAAAGCCTGCTCAGGTTCCACACGAGCACGATCAATCTTGTTGACAAAAACAATGGGTCTCAGCCCCTTTTCCAGAGCTTTCTTCAAAACAAAACGAGTTTGCGGCATCGGGCCCTCGTTCGCATCCACGATCAAAAGACAGCCATCGACCATGCCGAGAACTCGCTCCACCTCACCGCCGAAATCCGCGTGACCAGGGGTGTCGACAATGTTGATGCGAACACCGTGGTAATCAACGGCGGTGTTTTTTGACAGGATAGTGATTCCTCTTTCCCGCTCCAGATCATTCGAATCCAAGATGCAAACCGGGATGGCTTCCCCGTCACGAAATACCCCTGACTGGGTTAAAAGTGCATCGACAAGTGTTGTTTTTCCATGGTCAACGTGGGCTATGATCGCAATATTTCGAATGGGAAGACCTGTCATTGGTTTGTTAAACCGGTGGATGTGAGGAGGGATGATTGGAGGGTTAGGCCCTCGCAGGCGGCAGATCGTTGAATGGGGGACGAACGCTTGGGGTGGCCTATGGGGCCGGGGAGTCTGCGGAGAGCGGTTGAGCAGGAAAGCCAGCTCAGGCGAATCTCAATCTTACTCCTCAAGGGTGACCAAAGGTTCAGGGCTTGCTGCTGCGACTGAGACGTTGGGCCGGTTCGAAAAGCCGGAGGGCATCCGTGGATCCCTCGTAGCGCCAGTGCCAGGGCTCAAAGCTGACCCCCTGGGGATTGCCCTGGGGGAAGGACAGAACGAACTGATAGCGGGCGGCATTGTCAACCAGCCAACGGTAGGCATTGGTTTGCATGAAGTCGTTGGACAGATTCGTCTGCGGTTGACGAGCATCACCAATGTCGACAGCGTAGCCCGTGCTGTGCTCGGAAAAACCCGGTGGGGCACTGACTTTCGCGCGATCAAGGGCCGTCTGATTACGCTCTGCCTTAACGGCAAAAAACAGTTGTTGCTGCTCATCTTTCGAGCGAAATGCACTCAGCAAGCTCAGGCTGACGCCTTCCGCTTCCGCCGCCTGCTTCATTGCCAGAAAGCTCTTCGCCGCCTCGGCCCGCAACTCCATTCCCGGGGCCACCATCACCAGCTGGGAGAGAGGGGCTTCGGGGTAGGGGAAGTGGCCCAGGAGGCGACCGTCGTCACTCAGCTGGGCCTGCAGGCCGGGAACGGGGGGGGCCACACGGCTTCGCAGGGGCCCCAGCAGGGTCGCGAGCGCCGCTGCCGACAGGGCGATCAAGAGGAGGCTCAGCCAAAACAGACCCGGGCGAAGGGGTGACGCTTTCTCCGAGCCAAGGGAATGGCTTCTGCGGGCCAGGGGAATATCGTCTGCCAAACGGTTTTTTTTGGAGGGACGAGCAGGACTCCTGTGGTTCGGCAATCGTCTCTGGGGTAGGCCTGTCTAGGGAACTGTCCAGACCAATGAAATGGCTCGGATTCACCCCTGACAACATCTTAAGACATCAAGTGGCCAGCCCCCATGGCCCTAGCGAGGGTGTTAGCTTCCGAATGATTTTCTGGCCCTGAGTCGGTTTCGAAATGTTGCGAGTTGCTGTCGTGGGCGGCGGGCCCAGTGGTTCATGTGCTGCGGAGGTTCTCGCAAAGGCTGGCATCGCCACCTGGCTGTTCGAGCGCAAACTGGACAACGCCAAGCCCTGTGGCGGAGCCATTCCGTTGTGCATGGTCAGCGAATTTGAGCTGCCTGCCGGCATCATCGACAGAAAGGTGAGAAATATGAAGATGATTTCACCTTCCAATCGGGAAGTTGATATTCACCTTGACAACGAACAGGAATACATCGGCATGTGCCGCCGGGAAGTTTTGGATGCTTTCCTGCGCAATCGCGCGGCTTCGCTCGGCGCCACGTTGATCAACGGTTTGGTGCAGACGATCGACACGGGGGAGAAGCGGCAAGGGCCTTACACCCTGCATTACTCCGATTACAGCAGCGGCAGTTTGACAGGAGAACTGAAAACCCTTGAGGTTGACCTGATCATTGGGGCGGATGGAGCCAATAGCCGCGTTGCCAAGGCTATGGACGCCGGAGATTACAACATGGCGATCGCCTTCCAGGAACGAATTCGTTTGCCAGAACAGGAAATGTCGTATTACGAAGATTTGGCTGAGATGTATGTCGGCAGTGATGTTTCCCCCGACTTCTACGCCTGGGTTTTCCCCAAATACGACCACGTGGCCGTAGGAACGGGAACCATGCAAAAAAATCAGACCATGATCAAGGGCTTACAAAAAGCTATTCGTTCACGGGCCAGCAAGCGTCTGTTGCTGGGAGAGGTGATCAAGGTCGAAGCTCATCCCATCCCTGAACATCCCCGTCCCCGTCGCGTGGTTGGTCGCATGGCCTTGGTGGGAGATGCGGCTGGTTATGTCACGAAGAGCTCCGGCGAGGGCATCTACTTTGCCGCCAAGAGCGGCAGGATGTGCGCCGAGCAAATTGTGCAGGCCAGCGACCATGGCAAGCGCATCCCCACGGAGGCCGACCTGAAGGTGTATCTGAAGAAATGGGATAAGGCCTATGGCCCCACCTATAAGGTCTTGGAGATTCTGCAAAATATTTTCTACAGCAATGATCCCGCTCGGGAGGCCTTTGTCGAAATGTGCAGCGACAAAGATGTGCAACGCTTGACGTTTGACAGTTATTTGTACAAGCGAGTTGTTGCGATGAACCCCTGGCAACAGATCAAGCTCACCTTCCGAACCTTGGCTTCTGTGCTCCGCGGCCAAGCCCTGGCTCCGTCCGGCTATCGCCCAATTGCCAGTGCCGTGCGAACCCCGGAGGAAACGGAGGTGTTGCTGGCGGAAACCCCCGGGGCCAAGCCCGCAAAAGCCAAGATCGATCTGAGCGTTGCGGCTGCCAAGCCCGCTCCTGTTGACGCGGACAAGGTTCCCGCCTTCTCTCGCTCGACCTAGGACCCTGAATCCAGGCCGCCGGGCCGAGCCCTCTCCATCGTTCCCGTTCAGCCTTCCCGGCGGCCGCGCCAGCCTGGACGTTAGGCGTGGGATCCCTCCACTGGATGATCTCCTCCACTGGAGGATCTCCTCCAGTGGAGGGATCCCTCAATCAGGTTGGCAGCGAAAAGAGCCAGGAGGGCCGTGGCTGATGGAACCTTTGTCTGGCTCGACAATGCCCACACCAGGCCATGGGTTTCCCGGGTTATGGCGTCGCTCGGCCGTTGCCTTCCTCAAGGCCGAGCGCCCACTCCTCAAGCGACCCCCCGGGCGGATTCAGCTCTGATAGTGGGGATCCAGCCAGCAGCGCGGCAGGGCTTCGCCGGAAGGGAAGAAAACATCAGCCTTGGCAAAATGGTGAGGATCCTGCAACTCCTCTCCCCCGTGGATGCGAGCCGAGATGCTGGTGACAAAAGGATCAAACAACTCCTTGACGTCCAGCACCTCGATCAGGCTGGAATCATCGTCGTGACGAATCTTTAAAAACATGGAGACAGCTCCAAGGGACAATCTCAGTGTGACTGCGACTGTGCGAAGGGCAAAGGGTGCTTCACAGTTTGCTGTTCATTCTTCAGTTGCCCAGCAGTGTCAACGGAAAGGGTGTATTCAGCTGCGATCAATCAAGATGTCTTTGCTTTGCTTTAACGATTTCCAGATGTGTTTGATTTGGGCGTAGGCGTCTTCCTGGCTGATCTTTCCGTTGCTCTGCAACGCAACAATCAGACCGACCCGTTCTGCAAACGTCTCCAGATTCTGATGAAACATCAACCGCTCTGGCGACCAATCGTTCCCCCGGTAGCTGGCATGAGCTTCCATGGGCGAGCGCACTCCCTCCCCAGCTTCCCCAATGCCTTCGCCTTCCCGGAGAGTGTTGTCCTGTCGTCCAGAGGACATGCCCGAGCATGACGGCACAGTGCACTTACGCTAAACCACAGCTGAGACAAGCGACGAGCCAAGGGGCCCGATCAGCCCTTGGCCAGCTCACCACTCCCCCCAATGTCCGCTACCGAGCCAAGCTGTGCTTCGCCTGACCCCTGGTGCCCTCAGTTCCCAACGGCTGGAGCAACGCCCCGGCGGTTTTCCAAGGGGGCTCTATCAATCGGGAGGGCTTGCTCCCACCCAGATCGATGCGATCCATTTCGAGGGCGGTCAGGCCCATCACCATGGGGAGGCGACGGCGGAGGCCTTGGCGATCCTTCGGCAAGAGTTCAGCCTGTGGGTGCGTGTTCGTGGGTTGGCCGGCACCAGGACCATTGAGGACCTCTTTGCAGCCCTGGATGTCCCCCCTGTTCTGCGTCAGCCCCTGGTGGAGGTGCCGCAACGACCGCAGGTCGACTGTTTGGATACAGCGATCCTTGTGGTGATTCACCGCCTGGGCTATGCCGCTACCCCTGGCCACCTCATCAGTGACCAGGTGGGCTTGCTCCTGCTCCCAGGGCTGCTGATCACCGTGGAGGAATCCGGCGATGGTGAACCATTTCCAGATCTCACCCAATGGTTGCTGTCCCCTGAGAGGCTGATCGAGCAGAGTGATCTCGATGACATTCTTCATTTTCTTGTTGACGACATTCTTGATGACTTCTTTCCGATTCTGGAAAACATCTCCCATTATCTGGATGGTCTTGAGGAGGCTGTCCTCCGGCGCCCCAAACCCCATCTCCTGAACCACACCTTTCGTTATCGCGGAAACCTGCGCACCATTCGCAGCCAGGTCTGGCCCCTGCGCCATCAAATTCAGATCCTGCTCCGGGAACATCAAACCCTCCTGGGGAAAGAAGCCCTGGGAGGCTTTCATGAAATGGGGGAACTCGTGCAACTCTTGTATGAGAATACTGAAATGTTGCGCACCCAATGTGATGCCATTACCCAGGCTTACAGCGTTGGCATCAGCAATCGCATGAATCAAGTTATGAAGACACTGACTATTCTCACAAGTGTTTTTGCTCCGCTTACATTTATCGCGGGTATCTATGGTATGAACTTTGAGAACATGCCAGAGCTGGCCTGGCGGTATGGCTATTTCATCATCCTGGTGGTGATGGTCAATGTGGCGCTCCTCCAGGCCTACTGGCTCTGGAAACGAGGCTGGTTCCAGGATTGGACTGCCCAGCAGTAGGGGATAACAACCAGAGCTTTGGCGGGTCTTAAACTCTTCATAACGACACTAGCCCCCAGGTTGCATTAATTAGACAGTGCATCCTTTCGGCATGTTCCCAATGGCCTTCAGACTGAAGGTTCTTCCTGTCACGATCGCCAGCAGCCTGATAGTGGGCCCCGCTGTGATGGCGCAACAAACCATCAGCGGCGCCGGAGCCACATTCCCCGCCCCTTTCTATCAAGCTGCCTTCCGGGACCTGGCCTCCAAGGGCGTCAAGGTCAATTACCAGTCCGTTGGATCTGGGGCAGGTGTCAGACAGTTCGTGGCCGGCACGGTGGATTTCGGCGCCTCGGATGAGCCCATCAAAGCTTCCGAGGCGGCAAAGGTTTCCAGGGGAGTCGTTCAGATCCCCATTGTGGGTGGAACCATCGCAGTGGCGTACAACAAGTCTGACTGCCCCAGCCTCAAGCTCACGCAGAAACAGTTGGCGGATGTGTTTCTAGGTGCGATCACCACCTGGGACCAGCTGAAATGCGGGAAAGGTCCCATCAAAGTGGCGCACCGCTCCGATGGTTCTGGCACCACCTTCGCCTTTACCAATTCCCTCTCGGTGTTTTCTCCCACTTGGAAAAGCAAGGTTGGGGAAGGCAAGAGTGTGAATTGGCCCGTGGGTGTGGGCGGCAAGGGCAATGAAGGCGTGGCTGGCGTGCTGATCAACACTCCCGGTTCCATTGGCTACCTCAATCAGGCATTTGTCAAAGCCCCGTTGAGGGCAGCCGCCTTGCAAAACAAGGCCGGTAAATTTGTCAAGCCTGGTTTGAAAAGTGGTAGTGCCGCTCTGAATTCCATCACTTTAGATAGCAATTTGGCCGGTGAAGATCCCAACCCTGCCGGTGCGGAAAGTTATCCTATCTCCACCCTCACATGGATCCTTGCCTACCGTAATGGTAATGGTGAAAAGGCAGACGAGATCAGAAAAGCCTTGGATTTCCTGCTTGGTCCCGCACAAGCCAAGGCCGATGATCTGGGCTATGTACCACTGCAGGGCACGATCCTGAACAAGGCCAAGCGGGCTGTCCAGCGCATCGGCAAATAACCCATCAGCTGACTTCGAGGCCGCCAGTTGCTCACTGGCGGCTTTCTTCTCAGCACCTTAACCTGCCGATGAACAGTGCATGGTTTGCCCATTAACAACGACGTCTAGTCTCTGTTCCAATAGCTGAACACCTCCTTGGATTGTTCTTTTATCCCTCAGTCCAGCAACAGTGATGGCTCCCGGGAGTTGCTGGAGCTCAACTACCATCGACATTCGTTGGTACAGATCTCCGGTGGCAGTTCGGTTCCCCTATTGCGCAATCACCTTTGGTTGGTGGTTAGAGGCATGGTGAAGTTGGGTTGCATCACCTTTCAAGGTGATGAATTGTTGTTGGGTTTGGCCGGTCCCAACGAGTTGTTTGGGGAGATGCTTGCCGGTCCGGAGGCCTATGAAGCCAAGACGATCGGCGATTGTGATCTGCTATGCCTCCCCCATTCTGATTTTGATCTGCAGCCGTCCCTGGCGGCGGTGTTGGTGAAAGCCATCAGTCAGCGTCAGCGCCAAAGCCAATCTCTTCTGGCTTTGTTGGGCTTGAAACGCGTGGAAGATCGTGTGCGGGGATTTCTTGAACTCTTGGCCGTTGATTACGGCGTGGCTTGTGCTGAAGGTCTGCGACTGACCCCAAAACTTACCCATCAGGACATGGCCAATGCCCTCGGCACCACCCGAGTCACGGTGACCAGAATCATTGGTCAATTGAAAGATATGGGCTGGTTGAGTCTGGACGCCCAGCGCTCCATCATCCTCTCCCCCCTGCCCAGGCGGTAGATGGATTCGTTCTGGCCCTCGCCACCCCCCAGGGTGTCCCTGGTGCAGAATACGGAGATGGCACCAACCCTTCTTGTCGTCGAGGATGATGACACCATTCGGGACACCATTCGTGATGCCCTCTTCATCGAGGGATTTGAAGTGATGGCCTGTGCGGATGGACGGGAGGCGCTGGAACTCCTCCAGCGGCCGGGCCATCCTCCCTACGATCTGGTGGTGCTTGATCTGATGCTGCCTGGCCTCAGCGGTCTGGACATCTGTCGTCAGCTGCGGGCCTCGGGGGATCAGACCCCTATCCTGGTTGTGAGTGCCCGAGACCATGAAACGGATCGGGTGCTTGGTTTGGAGGTGGGTGCGGATGATTACCTGGTCAAGCCGTTTGGCATGCGAGAGCTGGTGGCTCGGGCTCGGGCCCTGATGCGCAGAAGCAGCGCCAAACCCACGGCTTCAGCGGTATTGAGTCATGGAAATCTGCGGCTTTACCCAGAGGAATGCCGTGTCACCCGCGATGGCAGGGATTTAAGCCTGTCACCCAAGGAGTACCGTCTCCTGGAGCTGTTCATGCAGCATCCCCGCAGGGTTTGGAGCCGGGATAAGTTGCTTGAGCAGATTTGGGGCCATGATTTCTTTGGCGACAGTAAAACGGTGGACGTGCATATCCGCTGGTTAAGAGAAAAATTAGAAGACAATCCTTCCGAACCTCTGCACCTGCAAACGGTGCGTGGCTTTGGCTATCGGTTTGGTTGAGGCCCATGGTGGCGGCCTGGCTGGTGGTGGCCCTCGCTTTCGCCTGCGGCCTGGTCCTTGGAGGCCGTTGGGGTCGGGTGGCTCCCCGCGCCAAGGAGCTCCAGGAGCCCAGTCGAGACCAACTGCTCACCTGGTTGGACCAAGCGCCCCAGGGCTGGTTGATTCTGGATGGCGGCGACCATCCGCGCTTCATCAACGGCCGCGCTCAGCGCCTTCTGCAGCTTCCCGCATCCGGCCAATCCCCCTCCGCGATCAAGGAGCTGGTGGCAATTGCCAGTCTCCGCCAGCTGGTGGAGGATGTGCGCTTGCAGGGCCAGGCCAAACGGTTGGAGTTGGTGCACAAGGGCCAGGATCTCGAGGCCTTTGCGTTTGCCGGTCAGCGGGATTGGGTGGCCATCCTGGTGCAAAGCAGGCGATCCCTGGAGGCCCAGCTCAACCAACAGGAACGCTGGGTGAGTGATGTTGCCCATGAGTTGAAAACACCCCTGACGGCCCTCCTACTGGTGGGAGACAGTCTGGCCGCTGGGGTGACCGATCGCAACGCCGTGTTGGTGGAGAGATTGTTGAAGGAATTGCGAAGGATGCAGGATCTGGTGGCCGATCTCCTGGAGCTGTCCCGCTTGGAGAATGTGTTGCCCGGCCAAGGTATTCCCCTAGAAAGCATTGACGTGCATTCCTTGCTAAAGGATGCCTGGCAAGGGGTGGTGCCCTTGGCGGAGGAAAAAGCGCTGAGCCTCCATTCCAATCTTCACGAGCTGCAACCAAATGTGCAGGTGCATGGGGATCGGAAACGTCTTCACCGCGCCCTGTTGAATCTCTTCGATAACGCCTTGCGATACAGCCCGCAAGCGGGAACAATTTTTGTTGATGTGCATTGCAGCGGCGATTGGTTGCGCATCGGGATTCGTGACCAGGGCCCTGGCCTGAGCGAGCAGGATCTAGACCACATGTTTGAGCGTTTCTATCGCGGCGATACGTCCCGCTATCGCCACCATCGCGGGGCCAGTGGTTTGGGGCTGGCGATTGTCCAGCAAATTGTGCTCGCCCATGGCGGTTGGGTCTTGGGGGACAACGATCCAACGGGAGGAGCCCGTTTTGAGCTGCGCCTGCCTTTGGCCCAACCCCAGGCCCAGCGTCTGCCGAGCTGAACGACGGTCTCCGCAGACTCAACGGCCGGGCTGGGGGGGAGTAGCGGAGCGGAGCAGAAAGATCTTTTCTCCCTGCAGCCAGATCAGCAACACCTCCCCGGGCAACACCACGAGTTCGCCGTGGCGAATGGGCACCGCCGCGGCGCGAACCTGCCCCAGGGACACCTGGCGCATCTCCGGAGCGCCTCTCGTTCCAGGGGCCTGGGTCGGCAGGGGGGGCAAGCGCTGGGGACGGGCCTGGCGCCAGAGGCTCTGATACGCCTCCCGCCCCGGGGACTCCAGGGCGAGGCGTCGCGGGGGCCCGCTATCCTCCATGGCTGCCGTGGAAGGGGCCGCAACCGCGTCCTGGGCGGCGTCAGCTCCAGGGGGGTTCCGCTCCACAACGGCCTGCAGCTGGTTCAGGGCCATGGCCCAGTCGCCCCCCTGCCCCCCACCATCGAGCGGCCCGGCAATCCTGGGTTTCCCTGCTTGACGGGTCGCCCCCGGTCGTCCCTGTTGACTCTCTCCAGAACGGGCTGTCGACGTCAACCACGCTCCCCCCGGCCCCTGGCCCCGCGCTCCCTTGACGGGGCCCCTGCGCCCCGAAGCCCCCTTCCGGGGGAGGTAAGCAGCGGGGGGAGGGGGCAGGACCGCGCTTTTGGGCAGGGGCAGCACCTCCAGGTTGGGCAGGGGAGCCGTTTGGCTGGACCATTGGAGAAGTTCGGGGGTGTTGTCGCGGTTCTCCAGGGGCGCCGGCCCACCCTGGACCGGTCGACGCCCGGGGACGAGGCTGAACCCCAGAACATGCACGGTGATGGCAAGCCCGAAGCCCACCACCAGGGGTGTCCCCCGTTTTCCCAGCCGGAGCCCACTCTTCATGGCAGCTGCAACTGCAGGGTCCAGCGGTCGCGCGGGCTGGTGGGACCAAGCCGGCTCACCAGGGCATGCACCATCCCCCAGGGGACATCCGCATCGGCTGTGAGCCGCACCACCACGGGCTTGGACCCTTGGGAGGGGGTGCGCACCCGCTCCAACACCAGCGGCAGATCCTGGGGGCGCAAGGGCTGGTTCCACAGCCGCAAGCCCCCGCCCCTGTCGAGGTGGATCACCAGCACGCCCTTCGCCGCGGGGCGTTGGGCCACGCGTTGGGCCGTCACCAGGAGCAGACCGGCCGCGACCGTGGCGGTGACGCTGAGGAGTCCAAGGCCGAGGGCCGTCAGCCCTGGGGAAGCGCTGAAGGGGCCGGGGGCTGCCACTTTCATCGTGGGGATGGGCTGGAGGGGGGAAGCTCCAAGACCACAGCCCCCGGAGCCAAGGTGCGAAGCCAGCGCAAGGAACGGGCCACCGTTCCCAGGGGGACGGCGTTGGAGGGCAGGTAGTGCACCATGGGGCCGCTTCCCTGTCGCTTCAACAGGCGTTCCAGGTCGCGACGGGACTTGGGCTGGCCATTGAGATACCACTGGCCCCCCGGGGTCTCGACGATCCACACCACCCCAGACCCAAGCCTGGAGGTCAGGGGTGGACCCGGTTGGGGCCGGGATTCCCGCAGGAGCAGGGGCAACAGGGCAACGGTTCCCACAACCACCATGACCGTCATCACGAGGGATTGAAAGGCCAGGGTCATCGGACCCCAGCGGCGTTCTCCCAGCGACGCAGATCCCGCCGCCACAGGGAGAGCTGCCACTGGCGCAAACCGTTGTTGACCTGCCAGGTGACCGTGGCCAACAGGCTCACCAGCAAGCCCAGACCGGTGGAGAGCAGGGCTTCGCCGAAGCCCTGCACACTGCCCCCTGGGGGCAGAAGCAACTGGGGCCCCATGGCCGAAAGGAGGCGGCTCACGCCGAAGACGGTGCCGATCAGACCGATCAGGGGGGCGATGACCGCGGCTGCCTCCAGAAAGGTTTGGGCAAAGCGCAGGTCCAGGTCATGATCCTCCATCCAGGCCAGCGGCGACCCGCCGCCCAGCCGCAGGGCTTCCGTCCATTGCTGCCGCATCACCTGGCGCCGTTTCCACCAGAGGGCCCAAAAGCGCAGCCGTTCGAAGCTGATGGTGAGAACGGCGATGGAAAGGAGGAGCAGCAACCAACCCGTTGGCCCGCCTAGGGCGCTGAGCACCGTTTGCACTGGAGTTGGGCCGATTGTATGCAGATCCACGGCGGCTTCCCTGTCGGCTGATTGCTTGACAGCGATGGGGGGCGGCGTGCTCATTAGGGTGGATCGAATCGATCGGGCCCCATGGGAGGCATCTACAGCGACAACAGCCTGACCATCGGCCAGACCCCCATGGTGGAACTCCATCGGGTGACCCAGGGGTGTGGCGCGAGGGTCTTGGCCAAGATCGAAGGGAGAAACCCCGCCTATTCCGTGAAATGCCGGATCGGGGCCGCCATGATCTGGCAGGCGGAACAGGATGGGCTCCTGGGTCCGGGAAAGGAACTCATCGAACCCACCAGTGGGAACACGGGCATTGCCCTGGCCTTTGTCGCGGCCTCACGGGGTCTGCCCCTGACCCTGACGATGCCGGAAAGCATGAGCCTGGAGAGACGCAAATTGCTGACCGCCTATGGGGCCCATCTGGTCTTGACCGAGGGACGACTGGGCATGAGTGGTGCGATTCAGGCGGCGCGGGATCTGGCGGAGGCTGCACCCGATCGCTATGTGATGTTGCAGCAGTTCGTTAATCCCGCCAACCCCCAGATTCACCACGACACAACCGGTCCAGAGATTTGGAAGGATACGGAGGGGACGGTGGATGTGCTCGTCTCAGGAGTGGGAACGGGTGGCACCATCACCGGGGTGAGTCGCTACATCAAGCAAACCCTCGGTCAACCCCTCGTTTCGGTAGCGGTGGAGCCTGCCGCGAGTCCGGTGATCTCCCAAACTCTGGCGGGCCTTCCCCTCCAACCAGGGGCCCACAAGATTCAGGGCATCGGAGCAGGCTTTGTGCCCAAGAATCTGGATCTCTCCATGGTGGATCGGGTGGAACAGGTGAGCGATGAGGAGGCGATCAATATGGCGCGGCGCTTGATTCGTGAAGAGGGAATCCTGGCGGGTCTGTCCTGTGGCGCGGCGACTGTGGCGGCGGTGAAGCTGGCCGGCCTGCCTGAGTTTTCAGGGAAGACAATTGTGGTGGTGCTTCCAGATTCTGGCGAACGATATTTAAGTTCGATTCTCTTCGAAGGTCTGTTCAGCGAGAATGGTTTGGCCATCGAACGAAGCGAGCGATGAGTTATCTGCGCTCGATCATGCAAAAACTTGCCCAGGGGCAGGAGGACAGCTCGGATCAACCCGATGTCACCAACGTGGTGAAGGATGACGTGATCCGCTTGCATGTTACCGACTACCAAGACGCCCTGAAGGTCTGCACGCCCTCCATGTTGCAATACGAGTGGGCTTGGCTGGAAGACCATCTTGAAAGTCTGGGCCTTTGTTTGAGTCAACCCCAGATGCTTCAGGCGATGGGAGGAACATCTCACGTGGAACGGTTGCTGGCGGAAAGCCGGCAATGTCAGACGGTGTTACGCGCTCAGATGGAGGAAAGGAACGTGAAACCCGCCACTCATCTGCCGACCATGCCGACATGTGAACATGCCTGGGAGATCACCCAAGAAAAAGTGAGGCAACTCTGGGGATTCCATCCATAAAGACGGCATTGCAGCAAAAAGGGGACTGCATCGGTCACAGTCCCCTGGTAAGAGATGTGGATCGGAATTACACGAAACTCCTTGCCCTTACGTTCAGAGGGCGGATTCCCCGCGATCGCCCGTGCGAATGCGGATGGCATCTTCCACCGGGCTGACGAAGAGCGTGCCGTCGCCAATTTCGCCCGGGTGAGCGGCGGCGGTGCTGGCCGTAATGGCGGAATCCAGCTGTTCGTCTGGAACACTCACAATCCGCTTGCTCGTTG
>JBKDSY010000090.1:0-14135 GCA_046340755.1 Cyanobacteriota bacterium | reverse complement strand
GGACCGCCGCCGCGCGCTGGCCTGCGCCGCGCTCAGGTGGTGCGTTTCTGGCCCCGCCGGGGCTCGGGGCCCGCCCGCCGCCGGGCCAGCTTGCAGCGGTGTCGCCAGATCACCAGGGCGCTGGTGAGCAGGGCCAGGGCCAGGTAGGGCCAGCGCAGCCCCAGGCCTTGGCTGCCGAACCAGCCCAGCATCAGCAGCGGCAGGGCCACGGCCGCCACCACGCTCGACAGCGACACGATGCGGCTGAAGGTGAGCACGCTGAGGAAGATGCCGAAGCAGGCCAGGCCCACCGGCCAGGTGAGGCCGAGCAGCATGCCCAGGGCCGTGGCCACGGCCTTGCCGCCGCGCCAACCGAGCCACACCGGCCAGATATGGCCGGCCAGGGCGGCCAGGCCGGCAGCCACCACCCAGCTGTCGGTCCTCCAGCTGGCAGCGCCGGTGCCATCCAGGGGAACGCCCAGGGGTTCCAGGGCCGCCTTGGCCAGCAGCACTGCTGCGGTGCCCTTGAGCACGTCCACCAGGAACACCACCAGGGCCGGCCCCTTGCCCAGCACCCGCAGCACATTGGTGGCGCCGGTGGAGCCGGAGCCCTCCTGGCGGATGTCGATGCCCCCGAGCCAGCGGCCGGCCAGATAGCCGGCCGGGATCGAGCCGAGCAGATAGCCGAGGAGCAGCAGGGCGAGGGGCAGGAGCATGGGGAGAGACGGTGGAGTGGTCGGGAGCGGGGGAGGCCTGTCTGGGTGGTGAGGAGGCTGGGGGGCAACTGGCGCTGGGGCTGCCGCGGCCGCTCAGTACAGCTCCTCCTCGCCCATCAGTTCGCCCGGGGTGGGGGCGAAGGCCAGCCAGAGGGGGAACTGCAGGATCGCCACGTCCACCACCTGCTCGGCGGCGTCGATCACGATGAAGGGCAGCTCACCCCGTTCCTCCAGCCGGTCGGCGCGCTCCACCAGGGCCTCCGGCCGTTCAAACAGCACGATGCCGCTGTTGGGCCCGAAATCCTCGCGGCTCAGCCCCAGGCAATCCTGCAGACCCCGGCGCCATTCACCCAGGCGCTCCGGCTGACTGGCCAACACCAGGGTTTGGAAGCGATCCCCATACAGATCCCCGAGGATGGCGATGGCCGCCGAGGTGACCACCAGATTGCGGTGGCGGGTGCCCCGGCTGGGTTGGGCGCCCCGACCTCCCTGGAGCAGAAACCACTCCTCCAGCAGGCTGGCCCCTTCCTCATCCAGGGTGCGGCGCAGGCGCCAGGGGTCGGCGGAAAAATCGGGCTGGCCCTGGAAGCTGACCAACCACTCCCGGATGAGGGCCTCATCTTGGCTGAACAGACCCGCCGCGGCCGGCGCGGGCTGGGGAGCGGCGGTGTCGCCGCTTCGCTCCTGATCCAGGGCGGAGGGCTGCACGATGATGGGCTGGCTGACCAGCTGGGCCTGCTCCGCCGCGGCCGCCAGATCCTGCAGCGCGGTCACCAGGTAGTCCTGGAAGCCCCGCACCCGCTTGGCGAGCGCCTCGGATTGGCCGGTGAAGCTCTGTTGGATCTCCACGTTGAGCTGATCCCGGCGATCCTCCAGGCTCTTGATCTCGCCCTCCAGGGCCGCCCGCCGCGCCTCCAACTCCTGGAGCGCCAGGGTGAACAAGCGGTTCGAAGGATCAGGGGTGTCGCCGGGGGAGGGGGCGATCTCGGCGGGCGTGGGGGAGTCGCTGCTCATGGCCGGGGGGAGACGGGACGGGGCACCCGTTGCTCCAGCTGGGTGCGCAGGGCAGTGGCGTCAAAGAGCATGGGGAGGAGGTGGGGACTGGCTTGCTCCCGGAAGTAGAAGAGCACTGGCAGGGCGGGGATCCAGAGACGCCAGGCCAGCCAGGCCTCGTAGGGGAAGCGGCGGATTTCCTCTCCGGAGCGCAACACCACCAGGGCGTCGGCGGTGAAGCACAGCCGCAGGATCGAGGCCTGCAGGAGAAGAAAGGCGGCGAAGGCCAGGATGGAGATCCCGAACCAGAGGGCGCCGCTCCACCGGGGCGTGGCCGCCATCACCAGGGCCCCAATGAGGGCCAGACCCAGGGGAACCCAGAAGCGAGGCGCGAGGGTGACGTCTCCGTTCCCCTCGGTGTCGGCGGTGGCAGGCGGGGACAGCGACATGGACCTCTCATGACGGCAAGGAGGATTCTGCCCCTGGCGGCCCCGGCTCAGTCACCGAAGAGGAGCTTGGTGAGGACCACATCGGCCAGTGCCACACAGACCAGGATCATCACCACGGCGCCGGTGGTGCTGGTGCCCACCTCCTTGGGGCCCCCCTTGGTGGTCAGTCCCCAGCCGCAGGCCAACACGGCAATGATCAGGCCGAACACCACCGATTTGATCAACATGGAAGGCACATCGTCGGGCTCCATCCAGGTGCGCACCGAGGTCCAGAAGACGCTGGGAGGGATGCTGTACAACAGGGTGCTGCTCAACTGGCCCGACCAGAGGGCCATGCCGAAGAACAGCAGGCACTGCACCGGCGACATGATCAACAGGGCGAGCAACCGGGGCACCACCAGGTAGTCGACGGGATCGGTGCGCAGCATGGTGATCGCGTCGATCTGTTCGGTGACTTTCATCGTGCCCAGTTGGGCTGCGTAGGCCGTGGCCACCTTCCCGGTGAGCAGGGTGGCGGTGAGCAGGGGAGCGATCTCCCGGGAGAGGCCCAGGGCCAGGAGCCCCCCCACGGCGGCGTTGGCCCCCTGCCGGGAGAGTTCCGCGGCCACCTGGATGTTGAACACGGTGCCCGCCGCCAGGCCGGTGATGAACACGATCAGCACACTGCCGGGACCGGCTTCCATCAGCTCCGCCATCAGGTCGCCCAGGTGGATCCGTCCCTTGGCCATGGCGCTCACGGCCTGGCCGCCCAGCATCAGGCTGGCGCCCAGCCGGTCGAGCCAGCGAGGAGATGTCCAGGATGGGCGGCGCCTGGCGTTGGTCATGGGGCGTCCAAGGCGGGGGATGGGTGAGGCCCCTTGGGCCAGCGGCGCATCACCACCAGCCCGAGCACCACCAACACCGCCGGGATGAGGCCCATGCACAGGCGGATGGCCACCAAGGCGCCCTCCGGCTGATGGGTCCCCATGGTGGGTTGGTAGCCACTGATGGTCATCAGGCTGCCGAAGCTGAACAGCACCAGGCTGATGCAGAGCTTCTGCACGAACACCATGAAGGCGCTGAAGAGGCCCGCGGGCTTTTCTGGATCCACGTCAATCGCGTCTGGCAGGAGCGACCAGGGGATGAGGTAGGCCGTGGAGGCCCCCAGACCCACCATCAAGATGGCGGCCAGCAGGGCCACCAGGCGGAGTTGGTTGGAGAGGGTGGCCAATGGCGCCAGGTGGCCATCCAGGGGCACCAGCACCATGGCCGCCAGGCAGCCCGCCACCCAGAAGCCCGCCCCCCAGGCCAGGGCTCGCAGCCGACCCTGGCGGTGGCTCACAAGGGTCCAGAGCTGCAGGCCCGCCAGGGTGCTGATCTGAAACGGCAGCAGGATCCAGTTGCTCCAGCTTTCCGGCAGACGCATCACCACCGGAAGAAAGATCAGGGCCGCTGTTTGCATCAGTTGGAGGGCGCACCAGAGCAGCAGGTAGAGCCCCAGCACCCGCAGAAACCTGCCGTTGTCGCCGATGCGGCGCAACAGGCGGCGGGTGGAGCCGTTGCTGGGGGTGGGCTGTTGGGCCCGGCGGGCGAAGGGCGCGAGGCCCCAGCAGCAGAGCAGGGTGCTGCTGGTGATGATCAGGCCGGAGATCAGGCCCAGGTGCCAGTAGCTGGTGGCATTGGTGTGGTCGCGCAACAGGAGCCCACCGAGCACCAGACCCACCAGGCCAGCGATGATCGAGCCGGTGAAGCGGGCGCGATTCAGACGGGTGCGCAGGATGGTGCTGCTGGTCATCTCCGCCATCAGGGCGGTGTAGGGCAGGTTGACGCAGGTGTAAAGGCTATTGGCCAGCACGGAGATGGCCACAAAGAAGGCGAATTTCAGCCAGAGGCTCCCCGGCGGCAACCACCACATCGCCGCCATGGACGCCCCGAGGGGAATGGCGCTCCACACCATCCAGGGCAAGCGAGGGCCATTGGCATGGCGCGTGCGATCGCTCAGCCAGCCCACGATGGGATCGTTGATGGCATCCCACACCCGGGCGAGCATCAGCACCAGCCCGGCCATCCAAGGGGGCAAGCCGGCGGCCGAGGTGTAAAAGAGGAACAGGTAGAAGCCGATCAGGCCGGCCGCCATGCCGGTGCCCGCGTCCCCGAAGCCGTAGGACACCATGAGCCGGCGTTGGGCGCCAGGGGGGGTCAGGGCAGGATCCAGCTGGTCTTGGTCCGGACCCTGGACCTCGGATGGCGGCGTGGATCGAGGGGGTGTCAAACCGGCGGAATGATCAGGTGGCCATCATGCTTGGCCGTGGATGGGGCGTGGCGTGAGAGAATGAACAAGGGTTTGATCGCCGACAGCATTCGCTGAGTCGACGGGCAACCTGGGCCAGCTTCTGAACGAACTGGTCAGTTGGACACGCTGATGGCTATAAATTCTTTTGCCAATGCGGGCGTAGTTTAGTGGTAAAACCTCAGCCTTCCAAGCTGATGATGCGGGTTCGATTCCCGCCGCCCGCTTTTTGTTTGTGAAAACCAATGTTTGTATTCATATCGATATTCTTGGTTGGGTTTATGGTCTGCGAGGTTTTGGAATAAAAATTTCCCTCCAGAGTGCGGGATGCCTCGAGCTCAACATCGCCCCCTCCTCTGAACCCCTGGCGACAGCTTGACTCCCGCCCGCTCTAGGTCGACCATCGGATCGAAGCCTAGGATGCTTTGATTGCCCGGTCCGCTGGATCGCTTCAGCCCCGGCATGAGCCTTAGCCTGATGCCTGGTGCGATGAGATCAGGTGAGCACCACGCTGCAGCTTGACGATGGCGTGCTGGCGGCGGCGCGGGTGCTGGCCCGCCAGCAGTGCACCAGGCTGGGTGCCGTGATCAGCTCGCTGGCGCGGCAGGGCCTGGTGGCTCCGGCGGCGGGGTCCAGCTCAGAAGCCCACGGGGTTGACCATCGCAATGGCCTCCCGCTGCTGCCGTGGATGGACAAGGGAGCGCCCGTGGATCTGGACCTGGTGAACCAGCTGCGCGACGACCTGGCATGAGCGTGGCTCTGCTGGATCGGCGCCACGTGCACCATGAAGCGGCCCATGGCTGGTTTGCCACGGCACAGGCCGACGGCTGGGCCACCTTCCCCTTCACCTAGAACGCGGTGCTGCGCATCCTGGGTCAGACGCGCTACCTGAACAGTTCGGGGCCGCCGGCGGTGGTGGTGCCTCTGGTCGCCGAACTGATACGCCACCCGTGGCATCAGTTCTGGCCGGATTCGCTCAGCCTGGTGGATCACAGCGGGGTGGACGCCTCACGACTGCTCGAGGCCAGCCAGCTGACCGACACCTATCTGCTGGCGCTGGCAGCGGCGCGGGGCGGCCGGTTGGCGAGTTTGGATCGCCGCCTCAGCTGCGTGGGCGTGGCTGGCGGCCGCGAGGCCCTATGGCTGATCGAAAGCTGAGGGGCCTGCCGACCCATGCTGCAGCGGTGGCTTCTGCTTTGGCCACGATCAGTTGGGATTCTGAAATCTCCTGTCGATGCGGGCAACCAGGAACTGCCTGGGGACCGATCCGAAGGCATTCAGCCTGGCTCACTGGGGTGGAGGTGGTGGGGCCCGTGAAGCGATGACCCGTCACCAATGGCCAACAGCGTCTTAGGGGAGGCAGAGACTCCAACAGCAACACCAGGGGCCTCGCGCGACTGGCGGCGCCTGGGCAGTGGCGGGAGCTCGGCCACGCGCCTGGCGATCAAGGCCCTGGTGTTGAAACTTGCGCTGCTGCTCGAGCCCGGAGTACGGCGGGTGATCGCGGCGGTGATCCGGCAGCATCCCCTGCCGATCTTCAAGTCAAGGTCTAATTTGAAGCAAGTTTGAAGTTCGTGAAGCCTTGTCCACCCGGCCGCCCCGCAGGCCCCCTCCGATCCAGGAGCTGCTGAAGCGCTGCGGCGGGCTGCAGGAGACGGGGCCGCTGCTCTCACTCCTGGCCAACGCCGCGGAGACGGATTGCTATCTGCATTGGGATGAGCTGCGCTACCGCACCCCGCCCCAAGGATTGAGCCATGAGCAGTGGTGGCTGGCAGAGAAACTCTCCAGGCGGCCCACCACCCTGCCACTGTTGGCGAGTGACGGCCATGCCTTTTGGTTCTCGCAGCCGCCCGTGCTGCTGCAGGGGCTGCATCAGATCGATAGGCAGGCCGGTGCCGGCGTGGTGGGGCCTGTGGCCGTCACCACCCGCTCCACCCGAGACCGCTATCTGCTGAGCTCACGGATGGAGGAGGCCATCACCTCCTCGCAGATGGAAGGCGCCGCCACGACGCGGGATGTGGCCAAGGCAATGATCCGCGACCAGCGGCCGCCGCGCGACCGCTCCGAGCGGATGATTCTCAACAACTTCCGAACGATGCAGCGCATCCGGGAGCTGCGGGATCAGCCGCTGACGCCGCAGCTGGTGTTGGAGCTGCACCGGCTGGTGAGTGCGGACACGCTGGATGACCCGGACGATGCAGGCCGGTTGCGCCCTCCGGGCAAGGAGGTGGTGGTGGATGACGCCTACGGCACCGTGGTCCATGTGCCGCCAGCGGCGGAGGAACTGCCTGAGCGGCTGGAGCAGCTCTGCCGCTTTGCCAACGGCGAGACGCCGAAGGTGTTCATCCACCCGGTGGTGCGGGCCATCACCCTGCACTTCTGGCTGGCCTACGACCACCCCTTCTGCGACGGCAACGGCCGCACGGCGAGGGCGCTGTTCTATTGGGCGATGCTGCACCAGGGCTACTGGTTGTTTGAGTTCCTCTCGATCTCCTCCGTGATTAACAAGGCTCGGGGACAGTACGAGCGCTCGTTTCTGCTCAGCGAAAGCGATGACAACGACCTCACCTACTTCCTGCTGGCTCAGGTGAAGGTGATCCAGCAGGCGATCACCAGCCTGCATGCCTATCTGGAGCGCAAGGCCGGCGAGGTGGGCGCCCTGCAGCAGCGGCTGGAGGGGCTGGAGGGGCTGAACCACCGCCAGCTGGCGCTGCTGCGCCATGCCCTGCGCCATTGCGGTTTCCGCTATTCAGTGCTGTCCCACCAGAACAGCCATGGCGTGAGCCATCAGACCGCCCGCAGCGATCTGCAGAAGCTGGCGGCGCGTGGGCTGTTGAAGACAGGCAAGGATGGGCGGCGAGAGATCTTCCGGGTGCCGGAGGATCTGGCGGCCCGTCTGCCCGGTTGAGCGCGCTGCAGGGTTGACAGGCCTATGGACAACCCCAAACAGGCTCTTGAGGTCACGGCGCACTCGGCCCCGCGGCCACCCTGCTGGCCCGGCTTGGCGACCGTGCCGCTCGGCGTGATGCCGCTGCATCTGTTCATCCCTGCTCCCCTGTCACCGGAGGAGGCCGCGCCCCGCCGGGTGCTGCTGCCCAAGCGTGCGGTCACCCCTTTGCTGCATGAGGCGCTCGCCTGTTGGGGCTGGTGAGTTGGCTGAAGAGGAGGTCGAGCCGGCCGACTGGAAGACCAGCCAGGCAGTCCCTGGGCGGCCTGGCTCGCAAAACCATGCACCCAGTGCATGGGTGCCCACTCATGGTGATGGCGATCGACCGGCGTTTGATGCCCTGCGGCTGTAGAACGACGCAGACCGGAGCGCATCGACCTCAGCGGAGGCAAGGCGCGCCTGAATACAGAGTGACGCCAAGTCACCAGCGACCCACCTGCCCAGGCAGAAACCGAGCCCATCCCGCCCCGATGCCCGTCCGCGAAGACCTCACCGACGCCCTGATCGCGCTGCTCCCTGAAGACGGCAGCCGGATCAGCAATGGTGAGATCAGGGCTGAGCTGGAGAAGCGGCTGGGGGAATCGATCGCCGATCAGGAGCTGGAGGAGGCCAAGTCCCTTGTGGTGGGGATGGGTGCGGCGGAAAAAGCCCGCGGGCCTGGCGGTGGCCTCAAAGCTGCAGGTGTGGAGCCGCCACCACGCGCCGCTGCAGGCCGCAAACCACGCAGCAGCAACGGCTCCCAGGGGCGTGGCTCAAACGAATTGCCACCGCCCGCCAGCCCCCCACCGGAACCCGGTGATCCCAGCCGCGGCTTCCAGGGCTGGGTGGCGCCACCCGAGCGCGACCTGGGCAAGGCCGCCATGGAGAAGAACCTCTGGGAGGCGGCCGATCAGTTCCGAGCCAACTCCGGCCTCAAGGCCCAGGAGTATTCCGGGCCGATCCTGGGGCTGATCTTCCTGCGCTTTGCCGATGCCCGCTTCATGCCGCGCTGGAACGAGCTCAAGGCAGCCGGCGGCAGTGAACGGCGCGGCAGCCGCGAGGACGACCCAAACGTCTACCAAAGCGAGGGGCTGCTCTACTTGCCCCCTGGTTCCCGCTACCAGGAGCTGTTGGAGTTGCAGGAAGGGGCCGACATCGGCGCCCGGCTGAACGAGGCGATGGGCCTGATTGAGCAGCACAACAGCAAGCTCGGCGGGGTGCTGCCGAGCGACTACAACCTGTTCACGCCGCAGCTGCTCAAGGAGCTGCTCAAGCGCATCTCCGAGATCCCCACCGATCTGGAGTTTGATGCCTTCGGGCGGATCTATGAATACTTCCTGCGTGAGTTCGCCCGCGCGGAAGGGCAGAAGGGCGGGGAGTACTTCACGCCCACATCGCTGGTGGTGCTGATCACCGAGATCGTGGAGCCCTTCGCCGGGCGGCTGCTGGATCCGGCCAGCGGCTCAGGCGGCATGTATGTGCAGAGCGCCCGCTTCGTGAAGGCGCACCGCGGTAATCCGGCAGGCGACCTGGCGATCTGCGGTGTGGAGAAGACCGACGAAACCGGGCGGCTGTGCCGCATGAACCTGGCAATCCATGGCCTTGAGGGCAAGATCTACCACGGTGGCGACAGCAACAGCTACTACCTGGACCCACACAACGCCGTGGGCGCCTTCGACTATGTGATGGCCAATCCCCCGTTCAATGTGAACGCGGTGGACATGGCCAAGCTCAGTGCTGCCAGCGGCCCCGGCCGGCGTTTCCCGTTCGGCACGCCGAGCGTGGACAATGCCAACTACCTGTGGATCCAGCTGTTCTATTCCTCGCTGAACGAGAAGGGCAGGGCTGGCTTCGTGATGGCGAACTCC
The DNA here is from genome assembly GCA_046340755.1 of Cyanobacteriota bacterium. Lineage (GTDB taxonomy): Bacteria > Cyanobacteriota > Cyanobacteriia > PCC-6307 > Cyanobiaceae > Cyanobium. The sequence continues at coordinate 4,935 of JBKDSY010000090.1, read as the reverse complement.
GCCTCCGATGCGCGCGGCTCCGAGCAGGCGATCCGCCAGAAGTTGATCGAAGCCAAGGCGGTGGATGTGATGGTGGCCGTGGGGCCGAACATGTTCTACACGGTGACCCTGCCGTGCACCCTCTGGTTCTTCGATCGCGGCAAGATCGGCACGGAGCGGGAGAACACGGTGCTGTTCCTCGATGCCCGCCATCTCTATCGCCAGATCGACCGGGCCCATCGCGACTGGAGCGACGCCCAGATCGGCTTCCTGGCCAACATCGTGCGCCTCTATCGCGGCGAAGTGCTGGATGTGACCCTCGGCGGCGAGGAGGCCCAGCGCTGGATCGAGGCTTACTTCGGCTCGGACTCTGGCGGGGCGCCGGCCTATCGCGACATAGCCGGCCTGTGCAAGGCGACCACGCTGGAGGCGATCGAAGCCCAGGGCTGGAGCCTCAACCCAGGCCGCTATGTGGGCGTGGCGGCAGGGGAAGACCTCAGCGATGAAGACTTCAAGGAGCAGCTGGAGAAGCTGCAGGAGGAACTGGAGGGGCTGAATGCCCAGGCCAGGGAGCTGGAGGCGACGATTGCGGCGAATGTGGCCGGGATTTTGGGGGCCTGAGGGCTGGAGCTGCCGCCAGCGCCTCAGAGGTCGATCAACCGGAGCGCCTCGCTTCCGCCCACCACGGCCGCGCTGTTGAGGCGTTGATCCAGCGTCACGAGCTGCCCGCCGTGGTGCACGGCGAGGGCCAGCAGATAGGCGTCCGTGAGCTGGCCCGCCTCCAGCAGGCGATCGGAATCCACGAGCGATGGTTCGAGCAGGCTCACGGCATCGGGCCAGAAGCAGTGGCGCGGATGGCGGATCAGGGCGGCCACCAGCGGAGCCACCACAGCCGGAGCACCGGGGCTGTTGGGGTAGCGGGGCTGGCCCAGGATGCGCAGCACGGCGTTCTGGGTGAGCGGGCAGGTGGCCCACGGCCCGCCGCTGCCGGCAAACCAGCGATGGGCGGGCTCGTGGTGGACATGGCGTCGATCGAGCAGGGCGATCAGCACGTTGACGTCGAGCAGGGCCGCACTCATGGCGCGTCATCGCGAAGGCGGTTCACCAGCTCCAGATCCACCGGCGCTCCCTCGGGCGTCCAGGGCAGCAGGGGCAGACCGTTGCGCTCCTCGGGCAGATCGCCAGGGCTGGTTTCGAGACCATGGGGCGGTGCCACCAGGGCCCTGCGGGCCAGCTCGCTGATCACCACGCCCAGGCTCACCCGCCGCTGCCGGGCCAACACCCGAGCGGCGGCGAGCACGTCATCGTCAAGCTGGAGCGTGGTTCGCATCGGATGCCTCCGCATCACGCATCAATGTAGGCCGAAGCGCCGGAGTAGGATTGGATCATGACAGTGCTCCAATTTCTATCCAGTGATTCCCCGGCGCTTCGGGCCGCGGCATCCAGTGCTGGGGGGCCGCCGCTTGCAGGGGGGCTGTCCCTGCGCTCCCGAATGGTCCGCATGGGCCTGGTAGGGGGTGAGGCGGCGGGCGCCACGGGGGAGGAGCTGCTGGAGCGGCTGGCACGGGAGGGCCTGTGCCGGGAGATCTGGCACCGCTGGCAGGAGCTTCCTGGCGAGGATTCCGCAGCGCGAGCGCTCCTGCTGGAGCAGGCCTATCAGGCCCTGGAGCACACGCCCACGCCGGCCAGCGCATGGGCGGGCCTGCGCGAGATCTTCGGCGATGGGCTGCTGGAGCGGATCCTGGCGATCTCGCCGGCGAGCCTGCGCCGCTATGCGGCGGGCGATCGGCGTTGCCCGGATGTGGTGGCGGCGCGGTTGCACTGGCTGGCCCTGGTGGTGGAGGCCCTGGAGGGCACCTACAACCCGATCGGCATCCGGCGCTGGTTTGAGCGCTCCCGCCAGGCGCTGGAGGGAGCGGCACCCCTGGAGCTGTTGGCGAAGAACTGGCTGCCGGAGCATCCGGGACCGCAGCGGCTCAGAGCCCTGGCCGAGGCGGCGCGGGGCGGCATGGTGGCCAGCTGAGCGGCACACCGGCGTTGACGATCGGAACCATGGCTCCCTTTCGGCTTGGCTTTCGGGTGTGCGATCGCCGCTACCCCTTTCTCTGGAGCCAACCCGGCCAGCCGGGCGGCCGCTGGAACCGGCCCGATGATCCGCCGCGCCACTACCTCGCCAGCTCGCCGCTGGTGGCCTGGGCGGAATGGCTGCGCCATCAGGAGATCCACGATCCAGAGGATCTGGAGGGCGTGGCCGCTGCTCTCTGGGCGGTGCTCCTGCCACCGAACTGGGGCCCGGAGACGTTGCCGCTGGTGGACCTCCCGGAGACGGTGGTGCTCAGCGATGAGGCAGGGGCCCAAGAGCAACGCCGCGTGGCGATCACCCGTCTGCAGCGGCAGGGTGCCCAGGGCCTGCAGGCGCCGACGGCGGCCCTGATCGAGCGCCAATCCCATCCCTGCCGCCGCTGCGGCGATGGGCTGGAGGAGCCGGCAGCCTTGGGCGAGCCGCCGCTGGTGTTCGTGCTCTGGTGCCCGGCGGAAACCCTGCTGGGTTGGTCCTGCGTGCAGGAGGGTCACCCCTGGCCGGACTTGCTGCCTTTGGTGCGGCGGCTGGGGGGCGCCCCGGGACTTCGCCTTGCCCAATCTGGGGCCGGGGACCGGGCCTGAGCAGCGCGAGGCGTGGAAGACAGCCCTGCAGGCCATCGCCGCCGATCCCATCGTGCAGGCCCTGGTGTTGTTCGGCTCCCGCGCCACCGGGCAGGTGCTGGTGGTGCGGCCATGACGCCCCAGGAGGACGCCCGCGTGCGGCTCGCCCTGGTGGATCGCCACCTGCGGGCCCTGCGGCTCAACCTGTTGGCGGGGGTGGCGGGGATCCTGGGGGCGTGAGCGGCTGCCCATTCTGCGTGACGGAATTATGGTGGGGTCATGATCCGGTCGTTCCGATGCGCCGACACCGAAACGCTGGCCAAGGGTTGGGAGGTGTCGCGTTTCCAGGCATTCGAGCGGGTGGCGCGGCGCAAACTGCGGCAACTGGAGATCGCCCAACGGCTGGAGGATCTGCGCGTGCCGCCCGGCAACCGTCTCGAACGGCTGCGGGGAGATCGGGCCGGCCAGCACAGCATCCGCATCAATGACCAGTTCCGGCTCTGCTTTCGCTGGAGCGACAGCGGCCCGGAAGACGTTGAAATCGTCGATTACCACTGAACTAGCCCCATGAACCGCCTCGCTCCCATCACCCCCGGTGAACTGCTCCAGGAAGAGTTCCTCGAACCGTTGGGCATCAGTCAGGTCCGCCTGGCCAAGGCCATCGACGTGCCCCCCTCCCGCATCAGCGAGATCATCAGTGGCCAGCGGGCGATCACGGCCGATACCGATCTGCGCCTCTGTCGTGTGCTGGGGCTCAGTCCGGGGTATTGGTTACGTGCGCAGGCCGCCCACGACACGGAGGTCGCCAGTGCAGAGCTGGCGGAGGAGCTGGAACGGATCCAGCCGTTGGTGCCTAGCTGAGGACCGAACGACTCCCATGCCCCCCGCTACCCTCGCCGACTGGACCACCCCCCGGCCCTTCGCCCTGCCCGATCTGGGCCCGGGCCTGGAGGGCGAGCGACTGGAGGCGTTGGCGCAGGCCCTGCAGACCATCGCCGCCGATCCAACCGTGCAGGCCCTGGTGCTGTTCGGCTCCCGCGCCACCGGCAACGCCCGGCCCGATTCCGATGTGGACCTGCTGGTGGTGGAGCGCACCCCCCACCTGGAGGGCACCCGCTGGTATGTGATCAACGAAGCGGCCCGCCACGGGCAGGCGCTGGTGGTGCGGTCTACCTAAACTTGCTGAGATCGACAGAGGAGCAAGGATGCCCAAACGATCCATCTGGTTGTCGTACGACCTAGGACTGCAAGGCGATTACGCGTCTCTGTATCAATGGCTGGATGCCCATGGCGCGAAGGAATGTGGCGATTCAATGGCGGTTGTCAATGTCGACTACGCCGACTCCCTCAAAGACGATCTCAAGGAAGAGCTTGCGCGTTCAGTCGAGATTGACAAGAAAACGCGGATTTATATCGTCTATCGCGACGAGACTACGGGCAAGAATAAAGGCGTTTTCTTGTTTGGCGGCAGACGAGAGCCGCCTTGGACGGGATACTCCTCGTCTGAGGCAGAGGTTGTTGACGAGGAGGTGTCCTGATTGACGCGCATTCTTGTGGATACAGGTGTCTGGCTTGCTATTTTCGATCGACGAACTCAACGCGCGATCGAGCCACTGTTGCCAATCATGCGGAGACAATCCAAAGCATGACAGTCATCATTCCTTGGCCGATCACCTATGAAACCCTATCCTCCAGATTCGTCAGGAATCGTCTGGCCTTGGAAGGGTTTGAAAGGCAGCTGAAGTCTCACCGCGTGCAGTTTCTTGATGACAGCCCTTATCGCGAGCATGCCCTCAAGCACGCACTGGATTCCTCCTTGCGACAGGGGCGACCGCTCAGTCTCACCGACTGCCTGCTGCGCGTGGTCATTGACGAGCTGAGTCTTGGCCTCAGACATCTGGCCACCTACAATGTCAAGGACTTTGCGGACGTCTGCCGGCGCAACAAGGTCGAAATGCTCTGCTGATGAAGGGAATCAAACCATTCCTCTAGCAACAGATCCAGAAACCTTGAGATCAGTTGTCAAGGATTCCTTGACAACTGACAGCGAACGACTGAGCTCCCAATGCTGCGCTGCCGAGGCCATACTGCTCCCATGACCCCCGCCACCCTCGCCGACTGGACCACCCCCCGGCCCTTCGCCCTGCCCGATCTGGGCCCGGGGATCGGGCCTGAGCAGTGCGAGGCCTTGAAGACAGCCCTGCAGACCATCGCCGCCGATCCCACGGTGCAGGCGCTGGTGCTGTTCGGCTCCCGCGCCACCGGCAGCGCCCGGGCCGATTCCGATGTGGACCTGCTGGTGGTGGAGCGCAC
>JBKDSY010000089.1:0-7826 GCA_046340755.1 Cyanobacteriota bacterium | reverse complement strand
CTCCACCCCTGAGCCGCCGCCCGTCAGCGAAGAACCGACGGTCCCGCCAGAATCGGTATTAGCGCCTCTCAACCAACCGGCCCTCCTTTGGCTTGGCCTCGACCGGCTCGGGCTCGACCGCCTTGGTCTGACCCAGGCCATCGGTGGCCTCGTCCTCGGTCTGATCGCTCTCTTCTCCTCCTATGACCACCTCACCATCGGCGGGCTCTTCATCCCCATCCCGCAGCAATGGGGAATTCCTCTCGTCGCTGCCTCGGTGGCGACAGTTTTTATCGATGCTCAATTGGCGTCGGGATCCCGGCTACGAGCAGCGCAAGCTGCAGCACGAATGGCGGATGAGGCAGCTGGCGAGAGACATCGAGCAGAGCAAAGAGAGAACGAAGCTGATCGAGAACGACATCGAGCGGATCAAGAACGACACCGAGCAGATCAGGAAAGAGACCGAGCAGATCAGGAAAGAGACCGAGCAGCTGAGGCAAGACAACGCCAGGCTGAGGCAGCTGAACGCCAAGACGCGGCACTTGATCTCCTGCGTCGATCAGCTGTGCTTTCCGCCCGAGTCCAGCTCGATCCCTCTGACATCAACCGAGGCCGATTGCAAACCTTCCTCGCCTTGATGGCTGAACAGATTCCTCCCGAGGCCGGCCTTGGCTGGTGAATCTCCGCCGCCACCCTGACAACCCCAATCCCTACCAGTCATCGACACCTACCTATCCAGTCACCGGCACCCAACACCAGCCCATCCCTGGCCCCCATCCGCCAGCACTGCGGACTCCAGCCCCCCTCGGGCCGCCAGGAGGGATGATCGGAACCAACCCCTTCCCGTGCCGCGGTTCCGATGCTCAGCGTGCTCCAGACGCTTCGCCACCAACTCCAGGCCGCCATGGAACGGGCCTTCCCCGAGGCGGCGGCGGCGGCCCGGGCCGATGGGCACCCCTTCCAGCCCCAGCTGGAGGCGGCCAGCCGGCCGGAGTTCGGGGATTTTCAGGCCAATGGCGCCTTGCCCCTGGCCAAACCCCTCGGCCAGCCTCCCCGGGTGATCGCCGCGGCCGTGGTGGAGCAGCTCGCCGCTGATCCGGTGTTCGGGGAGCTCTGCCTGCCCCCCCAGATCGCCGGGCCGGGCTTCATCAACCTCACCCTGCGGCCGGAGGTGTTGGCGGCGGAGGTGCAACGCCGGGTGGGGGATCCGCGCCTGGGAGTGCCGCTCGCCGAGGCCAGCGGCCCCCTTGCTCCCGTGATTGTCGACTTCTCCAGCCCCAACATCGCCAAGGAGATGCACGTGGGCCATCTGCGCTCCACCATCATCGGCGACTGCCTGGCGCGGGTGCTGGAGTTTCGCGGTCATCCCGTTCTGCGCCTCAACCATGTGGGGGACTGGGGCACCCAGTTCGGCATGCTCATCACCCACCTCAAGGAGGTGGCGCCCGAGGCGCTGGAGCGCGCCGACGCCGTGAACCTTGGCGACCTGGTGAGCTTCTACCGCCAGGCCAAGCAACGCTTCGATGGCGATCCCGCCTTCCAGGCCGCCTCCCGGGAGGAGGTGGTGAAGCTGCAGGGGGGGGATCCCCTCAGCCTCAAGGCCTGGACCCTGCTTTGCGAGCAATCCCGGCGGGAGTTTCAACAGATCTATGACCGGCTGGGCATCGTGCTCCAGGAGCGGGGGGAATCCTTCTACAACCCCTTCCTGCCGGCGGTGGTGGCGGATCTGCGGGCGGCCGGCCTGCTGGTGGAGGACGCCGGGGCGGAGTGCGTGTTTCTGGAGCCGGAGAAACCTCCGCTGATCGTGCGCAAGAGCGATGGCGGCTTCAATTACGCCACCACGGATCTGGCGGCGATCCGCTATCGCTTTGCCCCGCCCCCCGAGGGAGATGGGGCCCGGCGTCTGATCTATGTCACCGATGCCGGCCAGGCGAGCCACTTCGCGGCGGTGTTTGCCGTGGCCCGGCGGGCCGGCTGGGTGCCGGAGGGGGCGCGGCTGGAGCATGTGCCCTTCGGGCTGGTGCAAGGAGACGACGGCAAGAAGCTCAAAACCCGCTCCGGCGACACCGTGCGCCTGAAGGAGTTGCTGGATGAGGCGGTGCAACGGGCGGAGAGCGATCTGCGGGCCAGGCTGGCGGAAGAGGGCCGCCAGGAAACGGAGGCCTTCATTGCCGAGGTGGCCATCAGCGTGGGGCTGGGGGCGGTGAAGTATGCGGATCTGTCCACCAACCGGATCACCAACTATCAATTCAGCTTTGATCGCATGTTGGCCCTCCAGGGCAACACCGCTCCCTATCTGCTCTATGCCCTGGTGCGGCTGGCGGGCATCGCCCGCAAGGGGGGCGATGGAGAAGAGGGGGCAGACCTGGTTGCAGGGTCAGGCGTGGCGGGGGCCAACGACCCGCCGCTGCAGTTCACGGAACCGCAGGAATGGGCCCTGGTGCGCCATCTGCTGGCCCTCGACGGGGTGATCGCCGAGGTGGAGGAGGAGCTCCTGCCCAACCGGCTTTGCGCCTATCTCTTTGAGCTGAGCCAGGTGTTCAACCGGTTCTACGACCAGGTGCCGGTGCTCAAGGCCTCCCCGGAGAGCCGGCGCTCCCGCCTGGCCCTCTGTCGCCTCACGGCGGACACCCTCACCCTGGGCCTGGGATTGCTGGGCATCCCGACCCTGGCCCGGATGTAGGCCCGATCGGCGCCCGCCAGGTGGTGACTAGATTCGCCCCTGCTCGATCCAGACCCCATGGGCCCAAGCGGCGTTGACGCCTGGAGTGTCGCCCAAAGCGCCTCCCTTTACGGTCTTGATCGCTGGGGGGAGCCCTACTTCTCCGTGAACGCTCGGGGCCATGTGATGGTGCAACCCCGGGGTGAGCGGGGCGGGGCCCTCGATCTGGTGGATCTGGTGCGGGGCCTCCAGGGACGCGACCTGGCCCTGCCTCTGCTGATCCGCTTCGACGACATCCTGGAAGACCGGCTGGAGCGGCTCCATGCCGCCTTTGAGCGGGCCATCGCCCAGTATGGCTATGCGGGCCGTTACCAGGGGGTGTTCCCCGTCAAGTGCAACCAACAGCGCCACGTGGTGGAGCAGCTGATGGAGACCGGCCGACGCTGGCATTTCGGCCTGGAGGCCGGGAGCAAGGCTGAACTCCTCATTGCCCTGGCCCTCCTGGACGACCCGGAGGCCCTGCTGATCTGCAATGGCTACAAGGATCGCCGCTACATCGAAACCGCGATCCTGGCCCGGCGCCTGGGTCGCCAACCGGTGGTGGTGATCGAGCAGGCCGACGAGGTGGAGCGGATCATCGCCGCCAGCCACGACCTCGGCGCCGCTCCCCTGATCGGTGTTCGGGCCAAGCTCGCGGCCCGCAGCACCGGCCGTTGGGGCAGCTCGGTGGGGGAGGGGGCCAAGTTCGGCCTCTCCATCCCCGATCTGCTGGCCACGGTGGACGCCCTGCGCCAGGCCGAGCTGCTCCCTGACCTGCGCCTGCTCCATTTCCACATCGGCAGCCAGATCAACGACATCGCCGTGCTCAAGGACGCCCTCCAGGAGGCTGGCCAGATCTACGTGGAGCTCAACCGTCTGGGGGCGCCGATGGGCTACCTGGATGTGGGAGGGGGCCTGGGGATCGACTACGACGGCAGCCGCACGGCCACCACGGCCTCCACCAACTACTCCCTGCAGAACTACGCCAACGACGTGGTGGCCACGGTGCGGGAGTGTTGTGAGAACGGGGGTGTGGGGCAGCCCACGTTGGTGAGCGAAAGCGGCCGGGCCATAGCCAGCCACTTCAGCGTTCTGGTGTTTGACGTGCTCGGCTGCAGCCAGCCGCCCGCCACCCTCGGCCCCCCGATGGCCGACGAGCCCCTGATCGTGCGCAACCTGCGGGACACCCTGGCCCTGATCACCGCGCCGGAGGACGGTGATGCCCCCCAGTCGTCCCCCAGCGACTCCCTGCAGGAGGCCTGGAACGATGCGATCAAATTCAAGGAGGACGCCCTCACGGCCTTCCGCCTGGGCTACCTGGGCCTGAGGGAGCGGGGTCTGGCGGAAGCCCTGTATTGGGCCTGTGGACTGGCCATCGCCAGCCAGCTGGAGGCCCTGCCCCCGGGCACCCCCATCCCGGAGGAGCTGCGGGGCCTGCAGGCGGCTTTGGCGAGCACCTACTACGCCAATCTCTCGGTGTTCCGTTCCGCGCCCGACACCTGGGCGATCGACCAGCTGTTCCCCGTGATGCCGATCCATCGGCTCCAGGAGCGACCGGATCGCCTGGGCCGCTTCGCTGATCTCACCTGCGATTCCGATGGCAAGCTGGCGCGCTTCATCGGATCCGGCGGCGACAAACCCCTCCTGGAACTCCACGGGCTTCGGCCGGAGGAGCCCTACTGGGTGGGTCTGTTTCTGGCCGGGGCTTATCAGGAGGTGATGGGCAACCTGCACAACCTCTTTGGCCGCACCAATGCGGTGCACATCCGCCTGGCGACCGGGGGTGGCTACCGGGTGGACCATGTGGTGCGGGCCGACACCAATGCGGAGGTGTTGCAGGCCATGGAGCACGATCCCCTGGCCCTCAAGGAACGGTTGCGGCAGGCCAGTGAGGAGGCCATCGCCGATGGGCGGCTGTCGATCAATGGGGCCCGCCGCCTGACCCAGCACCTGGACACCAGCCTCGGCCAAACCACCTACCTGGAGGGCTGAGGACTGGCCAGGGATCGCAGGGTGGCGGCCTCCGGCACCACCGACCCTTCCGCCGTGGCAACCAGTTGCAGCCGGGCCACGAAGTTGCCGTGGGCGTGGCGCAGGGTGAGGCTGCCTTGGTGATCGCGACAGAAGCGATCCACAATCGCCAGTCCCAGGCCCCTGTGGCGCTGCCGCTGCCGATCGTGGGCGGGGCTTTGCCGGGGCATGGTCAACAGGGTGGTGGGATCCACGCCGACCCCGTGATCCATCACCTCCACCAACAGGGTGCCGCCGGAGGTCCAGGCCTTGATCTCCACGGGGGGATGGCCATGGTTGAGGGCGTTGTCGATCAGGTTGCGCAGCGCCCGCTCCAGTCCGGCCCCGTCGAGGCGCACGATCAATCTGGGCATCCGCGGCTGGATGATCTGCCCGGTGTAGCTGGCGACGACCCGGGCACAGAGGTCATCGAGGGCGAGTTGCCGCACGGTGGTGATGGGCTGATCCCGCTCGGCGAGGACACCCAACTGCTCGGTGATCCCCCGCAACTGGTGCATGTCGCTGGCGATGGCCTGGAGGGCCTCCTGGTGGTCAGGGGTGAGGCTGTCGGCCAAGAGGTCGAGCTGGAGGGTGATGCGGGTCTGGGGGCCTGCCAGGTCGTGGGCCAGCCCCGAGAGCATCTGCTTGCGCTCCAGGGCGGCATTGTTGAGGCGCTCCAGGAGTCGGTTGATTCGCAGGCTGAGAACCCTCAGGGGGGTGATGCCCTGCTCCGGCAGCAGGGGAAGGGGCGCGGGGAGGCCATCGGGCAGTTCAGTGAACACCCGTTTGAAGGGAATTTCCACCCGTCGGTTGATGAAGACGATCGTGCCCGTGAGCAGGCCCATCAGCAGGGCGCCACTGCGCAGGAGCGGAAGGAACCACACACTGCTGCTGCTGAGGCGTTCCGGTTGGTAGAGCCAGAGGTTGGGGGCGCGGGTGGACTTCACTTGCACCCAGACCCCACCCCAGGACTCGATGTAGGGAGGTTGATCGCGCTGGAGGTTTCGAAAGGTGCCATAGCGCGTGGCCATCAGTTGTTGCACCTTGAGATCAAACGGACCGAGGGGACGGGGGGGGGCTTCGGGTCCCTTGGGCGCGGTGATCACGATCACCCCCGGGGGCAGCTGGTCGGGGGGCAGGGTTTTGAGGGCCTGCTCCACCAGGCGCACGCTGCGGGTGGTGCGCAGCGCCGTTTCCATCAGCAGTTTGGGCTCCAACAGGGTGTTGAGCGCAAGAAAGAGCAGGGCAAAACTGAAGCCGCAGCCTGCGAGGAGGCAGAGGCCCAGCTGCAACCAATCGAATCGATCAAGCCGGGGAGACGACGGGTTGACCATGGGCAAGCGCTTTGTGATCCCCCAGCTCGTTGACATCCGCCACCATCCTGTAGCCCATGCCCCGCTCCGGGAGGATGAGATCCACCCCGGCAAGCTCGCGCAACAATCGCCGCAGGCGCGACACGCGCACGTCGATGGTGCGGGTCTGGCCAGGAATGACCAGGCTGCCCGTGGCCTGCAGGAGTTGGGTGCGGCTGAGGGTGGCCCCTTTGCTGCAACAGAAGGCATAGAGCAGGGCCCCTTCTCCGCGGCTGAGGCGATGGCTTTCCCCGGTGGGCGTCACCAAACGGTGTTGGGCGCCGGCCTCAAAGCGCAGGGAGGCCACCTGGAACAGGCCGGAAGGGAGCACGGGCGCATGGCTGGCCATGGCGGAGGCAAAGGGGGGACGCAGCAGACGCTCCACCCGCAGCTGCAATTCCCGGAAATGAAACGGTTTGGAGAGGTAATCATCGGCCCCTCCCTCCAACCCGGCGATGCGATCGCTGGGGGCACCGAGGGCAGAAAGGATCAACACGGGAAACGGCCGGCCGGCCTCGCGCAGGCCGGCCAACACATCCAGGCCATGCTTTTCAGGCAACAATTGATCCAAGACCAACAGATCAGGTTGCCCTCCGTCTTGCAGAGCTGCCTGCAGCTGGCGGGGGTGGTGGAACGCATGAAGGTTCCAACCGAATTTTTGCGATTGACGGCGGAGCAGGGAACACATCGCCTCATCATCGTCAAGGATCCAAATGTTCATCACCAACCTTGCATGGAAAGAATCGATCAACCTCAGGAGGTCGGTAAGTGGACTAGAGACTCAGACCGGAGAAGGGGCAAGAGACTCAGGCAAAGAGCATGGTCATCGTTGGCCCACGGGCGGAGTGGCGTCTTGGGAATGGGGGGGATTGAGGATTCATTGGTGTTTCTAGGAGCAGAAGATCAGGATCAAACAACAGGCGTCTGAAGGGTAAGTTTCGCTGGTGGTGGTTCGAACCTGCGAGCAGATTATCAGCGTTTCCACAGCTTTAACAAGCAGTAAACACCGATAATTCTTCAATTTTAGCATTCTTCCGCACCCGCGCCCGCGCCCGAACCACCGCTCGCACTGCACCCGCGCCCGAACACGCGCCCGCAACTGCGCCCGAACCCGAACCCGAACCCGCGCCCGCACCGCACCGAGCCGCACCGAGCCGCACCTGCACCGCGCCGCACCCGCCCCTGCACCGCAACTGCCCCCGCCCCCGCACCCTCACCCGCGCCCGCGCCCGCAACTGCGCCCGACCCCGCGCCCGAACCCGAACCCGCGCCCGCACCGCACCGCGCCGCACCCGCCCCTGCACCGTAACTGCCCCCGCCCCCGCACCCGAACTGCACTGCACTGCACTGCATCTGCTCAGCAACTGCACCCGCACCCGCAACTGCGCCCGCACCGCGCCGCACCTGCGCCCGCACTGCCCCGCACCTGCACCCGCGCCCGCCCAGGAACCGGCCCCCTAGGAGGGAGGCTCAGGCCGAGAGCTCCTGTTGCAGGTCTTGACGGGCTTGGGCCAGGGCTCCGCCGAGGGCCGCCCCATCCTTCCCTCCGGCCTGGGCCAGGTGGGGCCGACCGCCGCCGCCCCCGCCGCCCCTCCGCGCCCCCCCCCCAAGGCAGGCCCCCGCCGTGAGCCCCCGGGCGAGCACCGCGCCGCCGGGCGGCGCCGCCAGGGGCACCGGGCGGGGGCGTTCGGGGGCGGGGTTATCGCCCGGGGCCACATGGGGGGGGCCTTCATTGGGGGGGGGGCGCGGTGGTGCGGCGGGGGCGGCGGCGGTCGGCCCCACCT
>JBKDSY010000088.1:0-53355 GCA_046340755.1 Cyanobacteriota bacterium | reverse complement strand
TCTTCCCGATTCAAGGCCTTCTCCAGGGATGCGGCCCTGGGGTCTTCGTCGGAACCGACGCGGAAGGGACTGACCCTGGAATTTTGAGTGGTGGGGGCGTAGTTGAGGAGGGGAAGAGCCACGCGAGGTCAGGCATCCATCGGAGGGGATCGTAGAAGTCTGCCCCCACGGGCTCCCGGCGTCTCCCCCCATGGCTCACAGACCGTAACGTTCGCCGACCTTCCGCCCCCTCCCTCACCAGCCCAGAAGAGAGAGCACCTTGCCCGGAACGGGCGGCTCCTCCGCCGGGGCCCCAACCCCTTCCCCGGCCCCTTCACAGACACGTGTTTCAATGCAAAACGACGCCGTGTTGGAGAGCCCCTCCACCGTGCTCATGCGAATGCGCACGTCTGGACCGGCAAAACTGAATCGTTCCAGGCTGCTCATGGTTTCGTACTCGGTGGTCAGCACCAAGGCATCCGGCCTCTCCATGGTGAATCGCCCGGCCACGGGAGCGGTTTCGGCGTAGCCCCGGTCCCGCAACAGCAGCCCTTCCCGCCCCAGCCCGTCCGTGGGGATCAGACCAAACACGCTCTCTCCCTCATGGGTTTGCCCCTCTTGATCCCAGGCCATCGACCCGCTCCAGCGCACCCGGCAACCGCCCACCAGGCCACCTGGATCCTGGCCATGGAGCGCGGCGATGGCCACCAGACGGGGATCCTCCGCCCCGATCTCCACCACCTCGATCCAGGAGCCGCCGGGCTCCGCACGGCGGTGCAGCAGGTGATGGCTGCTGCGGCGCGAGCGCCAGCGGCCGCAACTGCGCTGGAAGAACTGCAGCGCGGTTTCCATCGATCCCTCCATGGGCCATGACCTCCAACAGACGGGGAACCTGGCGATGATCGCAAGGCCACGCCCGCCGCGGGAGCCTGCGCAACGTCCGTGACGGGATTGCTCACCCCAGCTACACCCACTCCCGCCGCAAGCGCCATGGCGGCCTTGACGGCCGCGTTCTGCTGGACGGTGGCCACCCTGCTCTGGCGAGGACTACCTGGCGCCCTGACCGCCAACCAGCTGAACCTCTGCAAAACCTTGCTCGCCTTCCTCCTGCAGCTGCCCCTGCTGGCCCTGGTGCGTTGGCCGGCTGGGCAGGGTGGGGCTCTTCTCCTGCTCGCCCTCAGCGGGGTGGTGGGCATCGCCTGGGGCGACAGCCTCTTCTTCAGCGCCCTGCGGCGATTGGGCAGCCGCCGCTGCCTCACCCTCACCGCTGGCGGCCCGGCCCTGTCGGCCCTGGTCGGCCTGGTGACCCTGGGGGAGCAGCCCCAGGCCGCCCAGTGGTTGGGGATCGGCCTGATCAGCCTGTCCGTCGTGCTGGTGGCGCGTCAGGGCCCTCCGGATTCAAGTCGAGGACCGACCGCCACCGACCGCGTGCACTGGGCGGGATTGGCCCTGGCCCTGGCCGCCATGGCCTGCGGCACCGCCGGAGCCCTCCTCGCCCGGGGAGCACTGCGCTCCGGAGAGGTGCCCGCCCTGCTAGCGGCCAGCGTGCGACTGGGGGGAGGGACCCTGGCCCTGGCGCCGGTGCTCGTTGGGATGGGCAAGGGGCCGATCCTTGGCCGGTCCGTGGAGCGGCGGTGGCCCACCGTCTTGGCGGCCACCCTCCTGGGCACCAGCGCGGGGATCATGCTCCAGCAGATGGCCTTGATCGGCCTCCCCGGCGGGTTGGCCGTTGCCCTGCTCTCCACCTCCCCCGTGATGGCCCTCCCTTTTGCGCGGCTGGAGGGTGATCGGCCAGGCAGGCTCGGCCTGCTCGCTGCCCTGGCCGCCACCGCCGGCGTCAGCCTGGTGGCGGGGATTCCCCTACCAGCTCCACTCCTCCTGGGGAGGGATTGAGTCGGTTGTTGGCCTGCTCGGTCATCCACGCCACCAGCTGATCGATGTCCAGGTCGAGGGGAGCACGGCCATGGTGGGAAGCAATGGCCTCCAAGGGATCGACCAAACGCGACAGCTGCTCCAGGAAGGCCTCTTGGAAGGCAGGGTCCTCCGACAGGGGTGCCTGCTCGCTGGCCCAGGCAGCGATCTGGGAGCGATCAGGAAAGCAGTTGGGCATGGCCGATGCGGTGGCGATGGCCTGGAACGTGCGCAGTCCGTGGGCGAGCAGACGCAGGTAGTGGCGCTCCAGTGCAGGGAGGAGAGTGCCATCAAGCCGGGCGAGATCCTCGGGGGTGAGCATCGCGGGGGCGGTCAGGCCCCGGAACGGGGCTGCAACCGGAAGCCGCAGGAATGGCCTTCCTGCAAACGCCAGTGGACCCGATCCACTTGGCAGTCGGGGAAGGTGAGCCTCAGGAGCAGCAGTTCCTGGTCGCAGACCTGGGGGAACTCCTCGGCAATGCGCATTACAGAGCAATGGTGCTCTCGGATCACCCAGGAGGGCTGGGCCTGCTCGCAGGTGGACTCCCGGCCCATGTCGGCCACGTAGCCCTCGGCGCGACGGAGCTCGGTGAGGCGCTCCAGCCGATCCTCAAGGGTGCCAGAACCAATCTGCTGGCGGTAGTGACGGGCCTTCTGCTCCGCCTGCTGCTCCATCAGATTCGACACGGTGTCGGCCGGGAGGGTGGCCGCCATGGATTGCAACAAGCCCAGGGCAAAGGTTTCGCTGCCATCCCCGAACCGTTCCTGACCCTGGGGGGTAAGGCGCCAACGGTTGGTGGGGCGGCCGGGGCCGGCGGCAGCGGTGCTGGCCTCCACCAGGGCATCATCTTCAAGACTGCGGAGATGGCGCCGCATGGCCTGCACGGATACTCCCAGGCCCGTGGCCAGTTCGGCGGCCGTGGCCTCGCCCTGACGAAGGAGGACGGCCAGCACGGCGTCTCGGGTGGGCAGGGGAGTTTCGGAGGGAGGCACCTCAGGTCGTGCCACCCCATGGGATCCCGAGGAAGGCCTGATGCGCTGACGGGGAGGGTGGCGGACGGTCATGGAGGCGAATTTCGCGGGGTGTCGCACGCAGCCGCTCCCACACGATGCCATGGGCGGGGAAGAAATGGGACGCCGGCAGCACCCGCGGCCAGGGACAGGACACAATGGGCAGCGCGAAAGGCCGCCCGGAATGCCCTAGGCTGCACGGGTTACGAAACATCTTGCTTTCGTAACCCGTGCCTCCGCCCCCCTTCCGGAGACCAATCCTTCCGCCTGTCCCCTCCAGAGCAGCCGTGACCACTCCCGACGTCCCGTCCTCCCCAGCCAGTGCGGCTCCCGCTGAAACGTCCACTTCGGCCGTGGCAAGTGGAAGCTTGGAGGTGATTCGAAAATTCGCTGAAACCTACGCTCAGCGCACGGGCACCTACTTCTGCAGCGATCTTGGTGTCACCGCCGTCGTGTTGGAGGGCTTGGCCCGTCACAAGGACGACCTCGGGGCGGCCCTCTGTCCCTGTCGCCACTACGAAGACAAGGAAGCGGAGGTGGCCCAGGCCTTCTGGAACTGCCCCTGCGTACCGATGCGGGAACGCAAGGAATGCCATTGCATGCTCTTTCTGACGGAAGACAATCCCTTCAAAGGTGAGCGCCAGACCATCAGTCTTGAAGAAATCAAAACTCACGCCACCGGCTGACCGCCCCCTCCTCCCATGACCAGCACAAGCCTCGAAAGCCTGGTGGCAACGCCGTACAAATACGGCTTCATCACCGACATTGAAACTGAAAAATTCAGCAAGGGCCTTGACGAGGATGTCATCCGCAGAATCTCGGCCATCAAGGAAGAACCAAGGTTTTTGCTTGATTTTCGTTTGCGTGCCTATCGACACTGGCTTACCTTGGCCGAGCCTGACTGGGCGGCCCTCAGTCATCCAGCCATCGATTTTCAAGACATCATTTATTACGCGGCCCCCAAGCAAAGCCAAAAAAAGGCCAGTTTGGATGAGGTCGATCCAAAGCTGTTAGACACCTTCGAAAAACTCGGCATCCCACTGAGCGAGCAGAAAAGACTCACAAACGTTGCTGTTGATGCAGTGTTTGACAGTGTCTCCATTGCCACAACATTCAAGGAAAAACTTTCCGAGCACGGGGTTATTTTCTGCTCAATCAGCGAAGCCGTGCTGAACCATCCCCAGTTGATCGAGCAATACCTCGGCAGCGTTGTGCCGTCGAATGATAATTTCTTTGCCACGCTTAATTCAGCCGTATTCAGCGACGGTTCGTTTGTTTTTATCCCGAAGGGGGTTGAATGCCCCATGGAACTTTCCACTTACTTCCGCATCAATTCCGGTGACACTGGTCAGTTTGAGCGCACGTTGATTGTGGCAGAAGAAGGGGCTTCAGTCAGCTATTTGGAAGGCTGCACAGCCCCCATGTTCGACACCAATCAACTCCATGCTGCCGTCGTTGAGCTGGTCGCCTTAAATGACGCCTCGATCAAATATTCCACCGTTCAGAATTGGTATGCTGGAGACGCCAATGGAGTAGGCGGAATTTATAACTTTGTCACCAAACGAGGTCATTGCCGAGGTCATCGCAGCCGCATCAGCTGGACTCAAGTTGAAACCGGATCTGCTATCACCTGGAAGTATCCGAGCTGCGTGCTGCAGGGATCTGATTCCGTTGGAGAGTTTTACTCCGTTGCCCTGACCAACAACCGGCAACAAGCAGACACGGGCACAAAAATGATTCATGTGGGCCCCCGCACCCGCTCCACCATCGTGAGCAAGGGCATCAGCGCTGGCAACTCCTCCAACACTTATCGCGGCTTGGTGCAAATTGGTCCCAAAGCCGTGGGTGCCAGAAATTTTAGTCAATGTGACTCCATGCTCATTGGCGATCAAGCCGCAGCCAACACCCACCCTTACATTCGCTCCCAGCAACCTGATGCGGCGGTGGAACACGAAGCCAGCACTTGCCGCATTTCTGAAGATCAGCTCTTCTACCTCCAGAGCCGCGGCATCGGGCTTGAGGAAGCTGTGTCGATGATGGTGAGCGGGTTCTGTCGAGATGTGTTCAACCAATTGCCCATGGAGTTCGCCGCTGAAGCCGACAAACTCTTGGCACTCAAGCTGGAAGGATCGGTTGGCTGATTCGATCCCAGGCTTGCTGTTGTCGCTTCATTCGTTCCCATTTCCACCGTCCAGCCCCCTTACCCTGCCGTGATTCGCCCCGATTCCCCCATCTTGCTGGAGATCAACAATCTCCATGCTCATGTCCACAATCAACCCATTCTCCATGGTGTCAACCTCACCATTCGGGCGGGTGAGATTCACGCCATTATGGGTCGAAACGGGAGCGGCAAGAGCACGCTCTCCAAACTTCTGGCTGGCCATCCGGCCTACGAGGTCACGGAGGGAACCGTTCGCTTCGAAGGGGAGGATCTGCTGGCCCTCACCCCGGAAGAGCGGGCACGCCAAGGTTTGTTCCTTGGCTTTCAGTATCCCGTTGAGATTCCCGGCGTCAGCAATCTTGAATTCCTGCGAGTGGCTACCAATGCACGCCGGCAGCAGCTGGGAGAGGAGGAGCTGGACACCTTCAGTTTCGAAGATCTCGTGCGGGAGCGTCTGCAGGTGGTGCAGATGGATCCGGCCTTTCTTGATCGAAGTGTGAATGAGGGGTTTTCCGGTGGGGAGAAAAAGCGGAATGAAATTCTGCAGATGGCCCTGCTCACTCCCCAGGTGGCCATCCTGGATGAGACAGATTCTGGCCTCGATATTGATGCCCTGCGCATCGTGGCCGGCGGGGTATGTCAGTTGGCCAATCCAAACAATGCCACCCTGCTGATCACCCACTACCAACGCCTTCTTGAGGCCATCACCCCTGATTACGTGCATGTGATGGCAGCGGGTCGCATCCTGCGCACGGGCGATAAAGATTTGGCCCTGGAGCTGGAACGTCGGGGTTACGACTGGGTGGACGAGGAGCTGGCCGAGCTTCAAGCCTCCGCAGCCGTGGAGGTGCACTGATGCCCACCCTCTCTCCCTTTCCCCAACCAACCTCCACCGCCCCCGGCAAGGATTGGCTCCACTCCTTACTTGCTGCCACGGCACGAGCAGCCACTCCCCCCGTCGCGGAGCACGACCCTGTGGGAAACGAGCGGAGCGCCGCCCGGCAGTCCCTGGAGTCGTCCACAGTTCCAGAACGGCGGGAGGAAGCCTGGCGATTCACCGATCTGTCCCTGCTCACCCAGATCCAGCCCCAGCTCCTTGCCCCGCACCAGGAACCCTCGGCCCTCCTCCCTTCCCCCACCCCAGCCTCCTGCAGGCTGAATCTTGAGGAGGCAACCATTCTCACGAGCCGCTCCCTCCCCAACGGCGTTGAGGTTCTTCGCGGACCTGACCTTCAGAGCCATCTTGGACAGGTGCTCACGGACACCGGCGCGGGTGGGCACTGGGCCGTGCGGCTCAACAGGGCCACCGCTTCAGGAGTTCTCGCCCTGCGCATCCGTGGAGAAGTGACCACCTGCCTGGAAGTGATCAGCCAAGCCGGGAAACGGGCCGGGGTCTTACCCCTTCGCCTTTTTCTTCTGCTGGAGGATGGGGCTTCCCTCACCCTGCTGCAGGTGCACCAAGCCGAGGGGGCCAGCCTCACCAACGTGGTGGTGGAAGCCAAACTCGGACGGAATGCCAGCCTGCACCACGGGTTCCTTGCCCAGGGTGCGGACAACAGCGCCCTGCTGGGGGTGACGGCCGTGCGTCAAGCTCCAGGCAGCCGTTACAGCCAGGCCAGCCTGTGCTCCGGCTGGGGTCTGGCCCGACAGGAGCCCGTCATCCTTCAGGAGGATGGCCAGGCGAGCAGCCGGCTGCGGGGCCTGCATTGGCTGGAGGGGCATCAGATCGCCGACACCCACAGCTTGGTGCGGTTCACCGGACCCGAAGGCACCTTGGACCAGCTCCACAAGGTGGTGGCCCAAGGAGAAAGCCACAGCGTGTTTAACGGGTGTGTGCAGGTGCCACGCCAGGCCCAGCGCACCCAGGCCACCCAGATGAGCCGCAGCCTGCTGCTCTCCGAGCGCGCCAGGATCGACACCAAGCCGGAGCTGGAGATCGTGGCCGATGATGTGCGCTGCACCCACGGCGCCACCATCAGCCGTCTTCGAGACGAACAACTGTTTTACCTGCGCAGCCGAGGGATCTCCGCTGATCAGGCCTCCAGGTTGCTGCTGCGGGGCTACTGCCAGGATGTGCTGGATGGGCTCCCCTTGGCGGCCCAAGCCTGGAATCCGCTCTCCTTTCTTCTGGACGAGGCGCGCTGACCATGACCCTCGCCCCCACCCCCCCCCTGGCAACCCGAGAACCCCAGTCCCAGCCCGCGGAAAACCTGGCCAGCCTCACCCGCGCAGACTTCCCCTTGCTGGCCCAGACCGCCTGCCTGGGGCAGCCCCTGATCTACATGGATCACGCCGCCACCAGCCAGAAACCCCGCCAAGTGCTCGAGGCCCTTCAGCATTACTACAGTCACGACAACGCCAACGTGCATCGCGGTGCCCATCAGCTGAGCGCCAGGGCGACAGAAGGCTTTGAGGGGGCACGGGAGAAAGTGGCCCAGTTTGTTGGCGCACTACGCAGCCAGGAAATCGTCTACACCCGCAACGCCAGCGAGGCCATCAATTTGGTGGCGCGTAGCTGGGGCGATGCCACCCTGGGTCCTGGTGATGAAGTGCTTCTCTCGGTGATGGAGCACCACAGCAATCTGGTTCCCTGGCAGCAACTGGCGCAACGATCGGGTTGTGTGCTGCGCCACGTGGGTCTCACCGCCAATGGGGAACTGGATCTAGGGGATTTTCAAGCCCAGCTCAACGAACGCACCCGGCTGGTGAGTCTGGTGCACGTCAGCAACACCCTGGGCAGCTGCAATCCCATCCCTCAGCTGGCGGCGGCAGCCCACGACGCCGGCGCCCTTCTGCTGGTGGATGCCTGCCAAAGCCTCCCCCATCAGCGCGTGGATGTGACGGAGTTGGGCTGCGACTTTTTGGTGGGATCGTCCCACAAACTCTGCGGTCCCACCGGCATGGGTTTTTTGTGGGCCCGAGAACAGCTGCTGGAAGCCATGCCGCCCTTCCTCGGGGGTGGGGAGATGATTCAGGAGGTGTTTCTCGACCACAGCACCTGGGCCGAGCTGCCCCATAAGTTTGAGGCGGGCACTCCGGCGATCGGGGAAGCCATCGCCATGGGTGCCGCCATCGACTATCTGCAGGCCCTTGGCCTGGAGCGCATTCACGCCTGGGAGCAGGAGCTCACCCGCCAACTCTTCCGGCGACTGGGAGCCATTGATGGGGTTCGCATTCTTGGCCCCACCCCCGAGCAGCAACCCCACCGTGGGGCCCTGGCCGCCTTCACCGTGGACGGCCTCCATGCCCATGACATTGCCGCCCTGCTCGATTCCGCCGGCATCTGCATCCGCAGTGGTCACCACTGCACCCAACCCCTCCATCGGCACTACGGCCTGGCGGCCAGCGCCAGGGCCAGCCTGGGCTTCACCTCCACCCCCGAGGAAATCGATCGGTTTGCCGACGAACTTCAGGGCGTCATTCAGTTTCTGCGGGATCACAGCTGAGTCGAGCCGCCTGGGCCGGACACCAGCTCCGCCCGGGCCAAGATCTCAAAAAGCCAGGGGGAGACCAGGTGACGAACACCAAGTGAATATCATGAAGCCTGAACTGGGGCCAGGAGTGTGATAAAGCTATTAATTGTCAGCAATGAAGCCGACCGCACGGGTGCCCCTGCCATTGCTTTAGGCCTCATCAAATGGCTCAAGAATCACCATCCCGTGGAGGTCGTCAACGTTTTGATGCGCGACGGTGCACTGCGCAACGACTTTGCGTTGACCGGCAAAACCTACACCTGGATCCCGAGCGATCTCAACCAACCCGAGAGACTTTACAAGCGCCTGGGGAAATTACTCCTGCAACGCCAGCCTTCCGACCCTGGGGCATGGTTGACTGCCATTCTGGAAAGGGAACGACCAGACATCATCTACCTCAGCACTCTTGTGCTCGGCAAATATCTGCAAGAGGTCAAGAAAATACCCGGTCAATCCATCGTTAGCCATGTACATGAATTGCTTCCAAGTTTACGGCAACTCTCCAATGATCACTTCGTGCAAACCCAGCTCGCACTTTCGGATGCCGTCATTACCTGTGCCCCCTGCGTCGCCGAGACACTGTTCGACAACTTTCGTCTCGCCCCTAGCAAATGCACCGTGATTCCTGAATACATCGTTCCCGATCTCTCCGACGCCAGCCCTGACCCCCTGACACCAGCAGAGAAGCTCAGTGGGAGTGATCGTCGGGCGCTGAACACCATGCAACGGGTTCTTCAGCGGGGGGGGCATCTGATTGGGATTGGCGGCACTCCGATCCACCGCAAAGGGTTTGACCTGTTCCCTCTGCTGATCAAGGAGTGCAAACGGCGCTTTGGCGACACCCCGGTTCATGCCATCTGGATTGGTTGTGGCGAAGGGTCCCCGGCCCAAGTGGCTCTTGACTGGGATGCGAAGCGCCTGGGACTGGAGGATGACATCACCCTGATCCCCTCGGTGTCGATGCCCGTATTCCGGGGCATTGTGAGTCAACTCAAGGTCTTGACCTTGCTGTCGAGGGAAGATCCCTTCCCGCTGGTTGTGTTGGAAGCGGGCTTGCTGGGCGTGCCAACGGTCTGCTTCGAGGGATCAGGCGCCATCCCGGACTTGGCCGCCGAAGGATGCTGTGTTGGCGTCACATACCTTGATTTGCCAGCCTTTGCCGAAGCTGTGCATCGGCTCTGCCTGAACACCGCGGAGGCGAATCAGATCGCCGCACGCTGCCAACAAAAGGTGCGTGAGGATTTGATCCTGGAGAAGGTGGCCCCCCAGGTCGCGGCAGTGGTTTTGGGCACGGGCCGCCAGCCGCGGCTCTGACCGGTCGGCGGATGCTGGCAGGTCAACGGGTCAGGGGCGGGGAGTCGGCCGGTTGGAACACCAGGGAGGCGGAGTTCACGCAATAGCGCTGCCCCGTGGGGCGGGGACCATCGTTGAACACATGGCCTAGGTGGGCATCGCACTTGGCGCAACGAATCTCCGTGCGCACCATGCCATGGGAGCGATCCACCAGGGTGGTGATCGCCGCCGGATCCACACCGTCCCAGAAGCTCGGCCAACCCGTGCCCGAATCAAATTTCGTGGCCGAACTGAACAGCTCGGCGCCACAGCACACGCAGCGATACATCCCGTTTCCCTTGTGATTCCAATAGACCCCGGTGAAGGCTCTCTCCGTTCCTCCCTCCCGGGTGATGTGGAACTGCTCCGGGGTGAGCCGATCTCGCCAGATGGAGGGGTCCGAGCTGTGGTCCAGACCGCTGGGCAGCCCACAGGCGGAGTCAGGTGCCGTGGAGGGGTCTGGAGTCACGGGAACAACAGCATTCGCTTTTTCAGCCTAGGCAGCCGGATCGGCAGGCAGCAGGTCGCGCACCATCCGGGCGAGGGAATCCAAGGCCCCAGGTTGCCCCCGCAAACCCCGCAGATCCTCGCGCACCCCGGCCAAGCGCTCTGGCTGGGCGAGCCAATCGGCCGCTTCAGCGGAGATCTGGTCTGGGGTGATCGCTCCAACACGCTCAGGCACCACCAGGCGGCCTGCGGAGATGTTGGGCCAGGCCAGGAACCCTCGCTGGCGCATGCGCCAGGCCGTGAGCGCCACCCCCAGCAAGCGGCGCATGCCCGGCAAACGGGCCACCAGCCCCACCCCCCCATCCCAGGCCTGCATCACATGCAGATGCTGGGTAGGAACAATGACAATCATCGGCACGCCCAGGGCACCCAACTCCGCGGTGTTGGCCCCCACCGTGGTCAGGGCGAGGGCGCACTGGCTCAGGAGGCCGTGAACGGGATGGCGGATCTCAAGGTGGATGGCCGTTCCCTCGGCGGTGCGCAACAGGGGGGCACCGGAATCGGCCTCCTCCAGCTGCGGATCAGCGGTGAGGTACTCGGCGGCGAGGGGATTGGAGCCTGAGCCATAGGCCCAGATCTCCCGGATGGAGGTGGTGGGCGCCACAGGGAGCAGGAAGCGACAACCGGGCATGTGCCTGGCGAGGCGATCAGCCGTGGCCAGCAGGAAGGGAACACCAACCTGCAGCTTGGCGCGCTTCGACCCAGGCAGAAGCGCCACCCAGGGCCCCCCCGGCGCCAGCGGAGCCTGCTGGCGGGCTGCTTCCGGCAAATCGGCCATCAGATCCCCCACCACCTGGGCACGGCTTCGCCAACGGGGGGCCAGCCGATCGGCGGCCGTGGACCCCATCAAGGCCAGCTGATCATTCCACCGCGGCCAGCGCGCCACCCATTCCGCATAGGTGAGGTGGCGATAGCGCAACCTGGCGGAAAGCAGCACGGTCCAGAACTGATCTCCTCCCAGAAACACCACCACCCCCTGGCGGGGCCATGGGCCGTGGCGGCGGGGCCGAAGCAGCAACCACCAGAATCGCTTCGCGGGCACCACCGTCTCAAACAAGCCCCAGGAGCGAGCCACGGTGTGCTCGTGGCCGGTGGCGTTGGGGCAGGGCACCAGGACCAGATGGAGGGCGCAGGCGGCGCCTCCCCGCAGCGGTCGCAGGGGCTGCTGGCTGTGAAGGCGTTCCGCCAAGGGACGCACCCAGGTGCTCAGTTCGCCGGGCCCATTGCTCACCAGCACGATGGCCGCGGTGGGTGAGACCACTCGTGAAGAGCTGGATCCCGGAAGCCCTCCATCGACCATGGGACCACGCCCCCCTTCGATCGCCAACGGCGTGGGAACCGTGGGGGACCCATCCAGCGGCGAGGGAATCAAGCGAGGGTGAGGAAAAAAAAAGTGCGGATGGCGAGACTTGAACTCGCAAGGCCGAAGCCACACGCCCCTCAAACGTGCGTGTCTACCAATTCCACCACATCCGCAGGATTCGGAAGAGTCCAGGCCAGGCCTGCCCATCCGGGTGGTGACCCCTGATCAAGCCAGAAGCCTGCGTCAATATACCGAAGCGCCCCGACGCCCCTACCCACCCTGGAAAAGGCTGCCCCTAGGGCTCCCCACAGCCGGGAACCATCGGTGAAGCACAGTCTGCGCTGATACAGTCCAAAACCGTCCATGGGCTGACTCCCCACTCGGCCCCCCCCAGCTTCGGCTGGCGACAGTTTCCCTCCGCTCAGGCTCGGATGCCCATTGGCAAGCTGTTGATCGCCAACCGCGGCGAAATCGCATTACGCATCCTGCGCAGCTGCAGGGAGCTTGGCATCAGCACCGTGGCCGTGCACAGCACAGTCGACCGCAACGCCCTTCACGTGCAGCTGGCGGATGAGGCCGTCTGCGTGGGGGATGCTCCCAGCAGCCGCAGCTACCTCAATATTCCCAACATCCTCGCCGCCGCCACCTCCCGGGGGGCCGACGCCATCCATCCTGGCTACGGATTCCTGGCGGAAAGCGCCGCCTTCGCAGAGATCTGTCGCGATCACGGCCTCACCTTCGTGGGCCCCTCCCCGGAGGCGATCCTGGCCATGGGTGACAAGTCGACAGCCAAGCGCACCATGCAGCAGGTGGGCGTGCCCACCATCCCCGGCAGTGAAGGCTTGCTGGAGTCGGTGGAGGACGCGGCCGAGCAGGCGATGGCCATGGGCTTTCCGGTGATGATCAAAGCCACTGCAGGCGGTGGCGGCCGGGGCATGCGCCTTGTGCCCTCCGCTGATCAGCTCGAGGGCCTCTTCAAGGCCGCCCAGGGGGAAGCCGAGGCGGCCTTTGGCAACCCGGGCCTCTATATGGAGAAATTCATCGACCGACCGCGGCATGTGGAAGTGCAGGTGCTCGCGGATCGCTTCGGCAACGTGGTTCACCTTGGAGAACGGGATTGTTCCATCCAACGCCGTCACCAAAAACTGCTGGAGGAAGCCCCCAGCCCTGGGCTGGATCCCGCCGTGCGCGAACGCATGGGCCACGCTGCCGCCGCCGCCGCCCGTTCCATCCACTACGAGGGGGCCGGCACGGTGGAATTTCTGCTTGACCGCTCCGGCAACTTCTATTTCATGGAGATGAACACCCGCATCCAGGTGGAGCATCCCGTCACGGAGATGGTGACCGGACTGGATCTGATTGCGGAGCAGCTGCGCATCGCGGGGGGAGAGCCAATCAGCGTGTCTCAGCAGGAGGTGCGTCTCCATGGCCACGCCATCGAGTGCCGCATCAATGCGGAGGATCCACGGCAAAACTTCCGCCCCTCACCAGGAAAGATCACCGGCTGGCTTCCCCCGGGGGGGCCTGGTGTACGGGTGGACAGCCATGTGTACACCGGTTATGAAATCCCCCCCTTTTATGATTCGCTGATTGGCAAATTGATTGTCTGGGCTCCTACCCGGGAGATGGCCTTGCGACGGGCGCGACGGGCTCTATCCGAATGGGCCGTGACCGGCATCCCGACAACCATTGAGTTTCACCTAGCCCTGCTGGAACGGCCCGAGTTTCAGCGCGGAGAGGTCTACACCAAGTTTGTCGAAGACACCATGCTGCCCCTCAGCTGACCGCCACCTGCTGGGCGTGAAGCATCACCTGGGTCACGAGGCCCTGCTGGCCCACCAGCAGTTCCCGCACCAGGCTCACCAAGCCCACCCAGATCACCGGAGTGACATCCACGCCGCCGATGGGCTGGATCAGGGCACGGGTGGGCGCCAGCAGGGGCTCGGTGAGAAGCCCCAACCAGCGCCACCAGCCCTGGTTGGTTTCAATCTGGGGGTACCAGGTCAGCACGAGGCGCGCCAGAAACAGAAGGGTCCAGGCGGCCAATCCCAGGCCCAGGGTCAGATGGAGCAGGGACAGCGAACCGGGTGACGCCATCACAAAGCTCAACGCGAAGGGACCTGAATCCTAGGAAGTCCCTCGCCCCGCCTAAAATCGCCCACAAATTCCTCTCCAACGCCGTCCATGACCCCGTCCCTGTCCAACTTCCTGAGCAGCCTCTTCTGGGGGGGTGTGATCGTGGTGGTCCCCATCTCCCTCGCCCTGCTGTTCATCAGTCAGAACGACCGGGTCGACCGGCGCCTGTGATCAGCCGACCAGCGGATCCCGCCGCCTGAGGCGGAGGCGGGTCGGAGAACGGGTTGAGGTTGCCTAAAGTGCTCACATCCGTCCACGCCTCCCCCCTTGGTCAACGCCAGCCTCAACTGGGCCAGCATCGTCGGCATTGTTCTGGCCGTTGGTGGCGCCTTCCTCTATTTCATGAGGAGCTTCAAGCCTGCGCTGGCTCGTGATTACGACGTGTTCTTTGCCGCCGTGGGCTTGCTCTGCGGGGGCATTCTCTTTTTCCAGGGTTGGCGCCTGGATCCGATCCTCCAGTTCGGTCAGTTCCTCCTGGCCGGCACCACGGTGTTTTTCGCCTATGAGAGCGTGCGCCTCAGGGGCATCACCACCGAGCAGGCCCGTCGCTCCTCCTATTTCGACGAGGAGGAGCCTGCTCCCTATCGTCCCCGGGCCGGAATGGGGTCAGGCCCCTGGGATGGCCCCGACCGCTTCAGTGAACCTGAACCCCTGAGGCGTCGGATCCGCTCCCAGGATGAGGAGGAAGAAGACTTTTACCGCCCTCGTCGCGCCAGTCGGGCCGCCATTCCCGAGCGGGCAGAGAGCCGTATGGCCTACCAAGACGAATGGGAGGCCGATGCCCCAAGAGCCGTGGATCGAAGCCAGCCCAGCCCCTACCGGGCCGGGGGCCGCTCCACCCCGGAAGATTTTGGAGCCAGGCGTCGCGACAAGGAGGAGCTCGGCGGTGGCCGCCGCGGCAGCCGTCCGGTGCCCGGAAGCCGTCGGCCGGCCTCCGGCAATGCTTCTATCCCGCCCCAACCCACCTCCGGCTTGGGTCCCACCGGCATGCCCCAGGGCAGCCCCCTCCCCCGCCGGGCAGGGAAGGGCCCAGGGCCCACCGACGTCAGCGACGCCGACTACAGCCCCATTGATCCAGCCAGCCGCCCGTCCCCCATGGGGTCCTCGCCTTCGGCGAAATCAACTGAGCAGGGGGCTCCCCCTCCCCGGGACAATTCCTCCAGATTCGACGACTGATCGCCTGCACCGAGCCCCCCAACCCCCAAGTCCAACGGGCAACAGCCGATTCCCCCTGATTGGGGTTTGCATCGTGGTGCCCCTACTCTGCGCTGGTTGCGGTGGAGCACCGTGGCTGGCCCGGCGCTCCGCGGGGCCGACGGGATGGTTGGGACAGCAGGGAGATCGCTGGGATCCAGCCCTCAGCGGCAATGGTCAATGGCTGGCGAGCCTGGTGCAGGAGAACGGGTCACCAACCCTGCTGCTGCAGGAGCAACCCTCCGGGCGCCGGGTGCCCTTGCCCCGCCTGCGGAGGCTGACCCCACACCGGTCCCCATCCTTGAGCTGGAACGGACGCTATCTGGCCCTGGTGGTGCAGCAGGGCCCCCGCCCGGTGGCGGTGGTGGAGGATCGAGCCAGCGGACGCTTGCATCGGCTTCCTCTCCCGGGCGCTCTTGCACCGGAGAGGTTGAGCCTGGCGCCGGATGGGCGCCGCCTGGCCATCGCGGGGGTGGAGCAGGGCCGCCCCCAAGTGAAGCTGTTTGATCTCTCCGGTCTGCTGGAGCCTGATCTGCCGTCCGGCCAGGCCGTGCGTGGACCGGCCGCAGGGATCGACGCGCGATGAGCTTGTACCAGCCTCCCGATCGCCCCCTTCGATCCCGCAGGCTGGGGATGGGCTGGATCGGGATCGGCCTGACCTTGGTGCTGACGGGCTGCCTGGGCCCCAGGACTGTTCCCCTGGGCGGTCTGAATCGGATGCTGGCCCAGCAGGGAAGCCGGCGCGAGCCCAGTCTCTCGGGCCGCTGGCTGGCTCTGATCGCCAATCGGCAGGGCCGTGACCAGGTGGAGCTGGTGGATGTGGAACGGCAGTTGCCGGTGCCACTGCCAGGGCTCAACCGCCCAGACGCCCTGCCCCTCAGCGTGAGTGTGAGTGCGGCTGGGGATCGGCTCGCCGTCGTGCGCCAGGTGGCGGGACGCACGGAGTTGGTACTCCATCGCCGAACCCTGATGAGCAGCGAGCCCATCACCATGGTGCCGGCCGGGGTACCGCGAAGGGCAGTGCTGCGGGCCGATGGCCGGGAGATCGCCGTGGAAGTGAGTCGTCAGGGGGTGCTTCAGGTGGATCTGATCGCCGTTCCTTGAAGATCCACCCAGCCCTCAGGGCACCAGTCCTGCCCAGTGCAGAAAGGTGTCATGGCTGAACCACTCGATCAACAGCACGGCCGCGAAACCGACCATGGCGAAACGGCCATTCACCCGTTCCGCGTAGCCGCTCCACCCGAACGCAGGCGTGTCGCGGGTCGTGGCGCTGGTGGGGGGGGACTGGAGCGTGGACGGATCGTCGGGAGTGGGGGAGGACATGGCAGCAAGGGGAAAGGGGACAACGGGGGGCGAGGGGAACGGATCCCTTCTGGGCTCAAGGGCGAGGCGCGAACTCAGGGCCTCAGCTGTCGCCAGTAAAGCTGTAGTCCGCAGCGGGCAGCAGCCGCCAGGCACCCGTGCCATCCAGTTCCAGCACGGTGTTGTGATAAGCCGTGAGGGTGGGGCGATGGCCCACGCTGACGAAAGCCAAATCCCTGGCGACCAGAAGCTGATAGAGCCGTTTCTCGGTGGCCACATCCAGGGCGCTGGTGGCCTCATCCAGCACCACAAATCGCGGGGAATTGAGCAGCAGGCGGGCAAAGGCCAGGCGCTGTTGCTCCCCGAGCGACAACAGCCGAGGCCAATCCTCCTTGACTCCCAGATCGGGATAGCGTTTCACCAGCTCCGGCAGGCACACCTCCTCCAAGGCATGGCGCAATTGGGAATCCGTGAAGCGTTCAGGGGGCTGGGGATAGCAAAGTTGTTCACGCAGACTGCCCAACAACATGTAAGGCTTCTGGGGAATGAACATGAGCTCGGCGGTAGGCGGACGTTGTACACGGCCAGCGGCGGCCGGCCACAGCCCACTCAACAGGCGGAGGAAGGAGGTTTTGCCGCAGCCGGATGGTCCCACCACCAGAAGCCGTTGATGGCAATCCACCGTCAAGGTGAGATCACGGATGAGGGTGCGCTGACTGCGGGGAGGCACCAAATCAATATCTTCCACCACAATGGCCTCGACAGGAGCGACGGAAGCCTCGGGAGCCGCTGCCGCGATCTCCGCCGCCTGGGTGGCCTCGGCGCTGATGGCCGTCACCTTATTTTGGAAAGCCTCAAGACGACTGATCGAAGCAGAGAACTGTGCCAATTGCTCGATGTTATTAACAATAAAACTGACCGAGAAGAATACCTGGGAGAAGGCGATACCTGCTTGGCCAAAGACACCAAAATCGACCTCTTTCAAGAAGTAAAGAGGTGCAATCACCAACCAGGGAAGGAAGCGTGAGAAATAGTCATAGGAACGCTGGATCACGCTGATCATCGCTTCCCAGATGATTAAACGATCAAAGTTGCGGATGGCCCCACCCAGCCGTCGCTCTGCCTCATCCAACTCCACCTGCTCGCCCTGATAGAAGGCAATGGATTCCGCATTGTCGCGAATGTGAACAAGGCCATAACGGAAATTGGCCTCCAACTTCAGCTGCTGATTTCGCAAATAGACAAGCCTACGACCAGCAATAACAATCAGGGTTGTGCCGAAAACCGAATATGCAAGCAACACAAGCGCCAGCCGACTACTGATGGTCCAGAGCACAATGATAAAACTGAAAAATGTCAGCAAGGCTTCAAAAACGCCCACCGTAAAACCAAGGCTCTGGGCAGTAAAGCTATCCGTATCCTGAGAGATACGCTGGTCAGGATTATCAATTTCCTCCAGGGACTCATCATTTGGATTCAAGACGTAATACGCCCTCTCCGAGAGATAACTATTAATCAAGCGGCCCGTCAGCCATTGGCGCCACAACAGGCCAAGCTTGGGAACCAGATAACTCTGGATCGCCCGAATCGGCAGAGCCAGCACCAAGCAAAAGGCATAGATAGCAATGATTTTCCAGAACTCATCTTGCTTGTATGCAACCAGCGCATTGTCAATGTTGCGGGCAATGAAACTAATGCCCACGTTGATGCCATTAATCACCAGGATCAACAGGATGATCGTGCCCAGCAGCAGCCAGGGCACCCATCGCCCTTGTCGCAACCTGGCGCGGAACGACCCAAAGGCCGCCAGCCCGGCAGCGAAGAGCACCATGATCACCACTCCGGCGGGGCTCTTCCAGATCGCCTCCACCTGCTGGGGAACTCCTGGCAGGAAACGGCTCTGGAGCTCTGGGATCAAGGCGCCGCTGAGGGCGAGCACCCCACTGAGCAGCAGCAGGGTGAGGCCCACCACCACCGCCACCAAGGCGACCAGCAGCAACAAAAACCACCAGCCCGATCCATTGGTGGCCTCCAGGGGCAGGAAATAGGGCTGGGCCAGGCGCTGCAGCTGGCCCAGCTGCTGTCTGAGGGCCTTGAGGGGATTCATGAACGGCGCATGACCACGAGGGGTCCTGGCATTGTGGCGGCCCGCGGGAGTCAGCCGGGCGGCCAGGCCATGGGCCGTCCTCCAAGAACGTGCACATGGAGATGAAACACCGTTTGACCCGCCTCCTCCCCACTGTTGATCACCGTGCGCCAGCCCACCAATCCTTCCTGCCGGGCCACCTGAGCCGCCACCAGCAATAGATGGCCGAGGAGCCCCTGATCCTCGGGTTCCGCCTCCGCCAGGCTGGGGATCGGCTTGCGTGGAATCACGAGCACATGCACCGGGGCCTGGGGATTGACATCCCGGAAGGCCAAGCAGCGCTCATCACTGAAAACCGTTTCGCAGGGAATCTCCCCTCGCAGGATGCGGGCGAAAATGGTGTCGCTCGGGGCAGGGCCACGGGGAGAGGAGGAACGGCTGACCATCGCGGCAGAAAACGGGCAAGGTGTGACGGGCGGTGGCATCCAACCCACAGAACGCGGAGTGAATCCCTGCAATGTTGGCACGATGCCTGAGCGCCACGATCCGGGGCCTGGATGCCCTGGCGGTGCGGATTGAGGTAGACATCGCCCCGGGCCTGCCGGGGCTGCAGATGGTCGGACTGGCAGACGCAGCGGTGCAGGAAGCCCGAGAACGGGTTCGGGCGGCCCTGCGCAACAGCGGCTTACGGGTGCCCTTGACCCGCGTGGTGGTGAGCCTGGCGCCAGCGGATCTGCGCAAGGAAGGCCCCGCCTTTGATCTCCCCATCGCCCTCGGCCTCCTCATCGCCAGCGGCCAGCTGCCAGCCGAGCGGTTAGCGGGGATCTGGAGCGCTGCGGAACTGGGGCTGGATGGGACGCTGCGGGGCATCCGCGGAGCCCTGGCACTGGCCATGGCGGCGCGGGAGGGGGGAGCCAGGGCCTTGTTGCTGCCCTGGGGGAACGCGGCGGAAGCCTCCCTGGTGGAGGGCCTGACTGTCTATGGAGCGCGCAACCTGCAAGAGGCCCTGGCGGTGTTGCAGGATCCGGAGTCCGCCCGGCCACCACGGGCCCGCCCCTTCACCCGCACCACCGGGGGGATGGCCGACCTGGCGGATGTTCAAGGGGCCAGCCACGGCCGCAGAGCCCTGGAAATCGCGGCAGCGGGCGGACACCACCTGCTGCTGGTGGGTCCGCCGGGCAGCGGGAAAACGATGCTCGCCCGCCGGTTGCCAGGACTGCTGCCCCCCATGAGCCGGGAGGAAGGATTGGAACTCACCCGTCTGCATTCCGTGGCGGGACTGCTGCCCGAGGAGGGAGGCCTGGTGCGGGAGCGTCCATTTCGCTGTCCTCACCACAGCTGTTCGGCGGCGGCCCTGGTGGGGGGCGGAGCCTCCCCTCGCCCCGGGGAGCTCAGCCTGGCCCACCTAGGGGTGCTGTTCCTGGATGAGTTGGGGGAATTCCGCCGATCCGTGCTGGATCAACTGCGGCAACCCTTGGAGGATGGTGAGCTGTGGATCAGCCGCAACCGCCAGCGGGCCCGATTCCCCTGCCGCCTGCTGCTGGTGGCGGCCACCAATCCCTGTCCCTGTGGCTGGTTTGGTGAGCCGAGCCGGGAGTGCCGCTGCGCCGAGGGGGAACGGCGACGCTACTGGGCCCGCCTGTCCGGCCCCCTGCTGGATCGCATCGACCTTCAGGTGGTGATGCGCCAGCCGGAAGCGAGGGACCTGGCCAGTGTGTACAGCCAGCGAGCGGACGGGCCAGGCGGGTGGACCGGGGAGGAGAGCAGCCGGGAGGTGGCGGCCCGGGTGCGAGCAGCCCGGCAACGGATGCGGCTTCGGAACCCAGAGGGCTGTGAAAATGGTGTGCTGTCAGCAAAGGCCCTGGCTGCGGTCCTGCAACTGGGGGAGCAGGCTCGCCAATTGTGGGAGCGCACCTTGGAGCGGCGCCAGCTGACTCTGCGCGGGGGGTTGAAAGTGCTTCGGCTGGCGCGCACCATCGCAGATCTGGCCGCTGAACCCGGGGTGGAGCCTGCGGCCATCGCGGAGGCCTTCAGCTACCGGACGTTTGACCAGCTGGTGTAACCCAGGAACGACCGACCCCTGCGGCGGGAAATCGTGCCGAGGAATGGTTGCACGCCCACCATGGGGGGCTGATGGAGGGCTTCCTCACGGGGGTCGCCGAAGGCATGCTGAACCATTTCAGCCAACCAGCGACCGAAGGCGGAGACAGCAGATCTGGCCATGGGGAGGGAGGAGAAACCTTCAGCATGGACACCACTCGGTCGGATGCCAATGAGAATTTGCTCTGATCGCGCCGCTGGATCAGCGGCGGCGGCGGCGCTGCTGGGCCTTGCGCTTGTATTTCTCCGTTGGGGTCTCGTGGTGGCGCAGCCGCTTCAGGTCGGCAAAGATCCCGGCCTTCGACACCTGTCGCTTGAAGCGACGCAGGGCGGATTCGATCCCTTCGTTTTCGCCGACAGTGACCTGAGTCATGATTGGGCAGCAAACAAAAAACAGCAAACCAAACTCCCAAACCCCCCGCCCCATCCTCGGCCCCTGGGGGGTGGGGTGGGGTGTGGGGGTTGGGGTGGCCGTGGAGCTCGGCAGGGAGTCGGTGTAGACGTAGAGATGGCCCAGGGATCGACCACCAAACTGACGACGCATCAGTCGCCAGCCGGGCTCCAGGTCGAGCTTCGTGAAGCCAGAGCCGAGACCTCCCGCCCGTGCCACCACCATTTCACCCTGGGCGCTGGACTTGGTGGGGCGGGCCACCAGCAGCAGATCTTGACCCTCCCGCACCACGCTGAGGCGATAGGACGTGGCCAGGTCACTGCCGCCGATGCGCAGGGAATAGCCGTTGGCATCAATGAAGCGTCCGCAGATGCCCGTGAAATCAAAGGTGCTCAGCAGCGGATTGACCGCCGCGGGCTTGCCCTCGCCGACGGCGAAGCAGGGACGGGTGGCTTTGATCTGTTCGTAAATGTTGAGCTGAAAACGCTCGCCGGAGGTGCCGATTGGCGCCGCCACCAGCAGGAACCGGCTTGGATCCACCTCTCCCGCAGCAAAGAGCGCCTGGGCCGTAGCAGGATTGGCCCCCACACCAGTCCCCAGTGAGGCGACCAGGGCCGTAGCGAAGAAACCGACGGAACGACGGTGACGAGACAGTGAGGGAGTCAGCACGCCAGGCACCGGTGAAACGAAATTATGGTATTCAGCCTGTCCCTTGTGCGACCCCCGAGGGGGGAAGGCTGACCAGCTGGCCCAGCTCAGGCTGGACGGTTGATGCGAATGGCCAGCAGCAGGGCGATCAGCGATCCAGGCAGGCTCGCCAGAAGAATCAGTCGGGTGGTCGGCAAGCCAAGGTCTGGGTCGCCATAGGCAATTTCAAAGACCGAACCAGTCGCCGCAATGCCGAGAATGCAAGCCAGGGCGAGACAGAGCCCGGCGAGGGGTTTCATGGGCATGGTGGTTAACGGATCGGTTGAACATGCTCGCCCTGGAACCCGTGCTGGCGAAGCTCCTCGTTCAGGGCAAGGGCGTCGGTGACGCGATCCACAAAGAGAACTCCCCG
Organism: Cyanobacteriota bacterium; assembly: GCA_046340755.1. Taxonomy (GTDB): domain Bacteria; phylum Cyanobacteriota; class Cyanobacteriia; order PCC-6307; family Cyanobiaceae; genus Cyanobium. The sequence continues at coordinate 31,409 of JBKDSY010000088.1, read as the reverse complement.
CAGGTGATCCATTTCATGCTGGATGCACCGAGCCAACAATCCGTCGGCCTTCAGACGACGGGGACGCCCCATCTCATCGCGAAAGCTCACCTCCACCACGGATGGCCTCACCACTTGAAGGTAAACGCCCGGGATGCTCAGGCAACCCTCCTCGTAGGTGTTGCAGGAGGCCCCGGAGGCGGTGATCTCCGGGTTGATCAAGATCAGCGGGGGAGAACTAGCCTCCTCCAGATCGAGATCGATCACAAGCAGCTGCTTGGCCACGCCCACCTGGGGTGCCGCCAAACCGATCCCCTTGGCGCTGTACATGCTGCGCAGCATGTCTCGCGCCAGTTCACGGACGCTTTCATCCACTTTGCTGATGCGCCTCGCCGGGGTGCGCAGGGCATCGGCGCCCAGTTGATGAATGGGGAGGGGAGGCTCGGCCTCGGGTTCCTTGGACACAAGCACGGTGCGGCTGGTTTCCTCGGCCTTGCGGGCCATCGCCGCGAAGCTGCGCGCCAAGAGATCACCTAGAACGGAAGATTGCATCTTAAGAGCCACCGGCAGGAAAGGAGTGACCCCACGACCAAACCCCAGGCCCATCCCGGCGGCGGTCGCGGCGGGATCCTTGCCCACCTGGCGGGAACCGCGCCTGGTCAATGGTGTGCTCCTCTGGCTTGAGGCCCGGCCCCAGGAGGGGGGGCGCACGACGCTTCTGGCGCGGCGCCCGGGCCAGAAGGAGCCCTCCCTGGAGCTCACGCCAGCCCCCTGGAATCTGCGCAGCCGCCTCCATGGCTACGGCGGCGGCGCCTTCTGCGCGGCGGATGCAACGGTGGTGTTCGTGCACGACGGAGACCGCCAACTCTGGTGCCTTGATCTGCCCCCCCCGGGTGGGCCCCAGCCCGCCCCTCGGCGACTCACATCCCCTCCCGCCAGCCAGGACGCGGGCTCAGGAGACCAGAGGGCCTTCGCCGATGGCCTGGTGGATGGCCGTCGGAGCCGCTGGGTTGGGGTGTGCGAGGAGAACGGCCACGATCGACTGGTGACGGTGAGCCTGGCGGGGGGACCGCCGCGGACTCTTCACCAGGCCCAGGATTTCTGCGGTTCCCCCGTGCTCTCCCCGACGGGCAGCCATCTGGCCTGGCTGGAGTGGCAACAGCCCTTCATGCCCTGGGAGCGGTGCCAACTCTGGCTGGGCCGCTTCAACGACCAGGGAGACCTCGCCGATGTGCGCTGTTTGGCCGGCGCGAACGGACAGACCGGCAAGGCGGAAGCCGTGGTTCAACCACTGTGGGCCGGGTCGGATCTGGTGGTGGCCCGCGACGGCGGCGGCTGGTGGACCCTGGCGCGGCTGACCAACGCGGAGCAGGGTTTGGGGGACGGACCACCCCAGTGGGAGAGCCTGTTGGCCATGGAAGCCGACTTCGCTGGGCCGCGATGGGTGGCGGGACTGCGGTGCGCCGCCTGGGACGGGGAGCGGCTCGTGGCCGCGGCCTGCCGCCAGGGCTGCTGGGAGCTGGGAGAAGTGGAGGGGATCAGCGCGGGGAGCGGCCCCCCTGGGGAGTGGCGGCCCTTGAACGTGCCCTTCACGGACGTGGCCGATCTGGACGCGGAGAACGGACGCCTGGTGGCCATCGCGGGCGCGCCAACTTCCATGGCCGGCCTCCTGGAAGTCGACCTGCGCACGAAAACCTGGACCCACAGCCCCGCCTCCCCCAATCCGCTGCCCATGGAGGCCATCAGCAGGCCGGAGGCCCTCTGGTTCACGGGAGGAGGCGGGGACCCCACCCATGCCTGGTTCTATCCCCCCAACGATGGGGCCCGAGCCGATAGCCCCCTGCTCATTCGCGCCCACAGTGGGCCCACGGCCATGGCCAGCACGGGCCTCAATCTGGTGGTGCAGTTCTGGACCAGCCGGGGCTGGGGGGTGGTGGATGTCAACTACGGAGGCTCCAGCGGCTTTGGCCGCGCCTACCGCGAGCGGCTCAACGGTCAGTGGGGGGTGCTGGATGTGAACGACTGCCTCGCCGCGGCGGCAGCGGTGGTGGCCAGCGGCCGCGCGAGCGCCGCACGGGTGGCCATGGAGGGCGGCAGTGCCTCCGGCTTCACCGTGCTTGCCGCCATGGCCGCCGGTTCTGAACTGAGGGCTGGTGCCTGCCGCTACCCGGTGGTGGATCTGGAGAGCCTCGCGCGGGAGGGCCATCGCTTCGAGGCCCACTATCTGGACAGTCTTGTAGGCCCGTTGCCGCAGGCGCGGGCCACTTACGAGGCCCGCTCCCCCTTGGCGCAGGTGGCGCGCATCCGCAACCCCGTGATCCTCTTCCACGGTCTGGACGACCAGGTGGTGCCCCCCAGCCAGAGCGAACGGATGGCCCTCGCCCTGGGCGAGAGGGGCGTGCCGGTGGAACTCCATCTGTTTCCCGGCGAGGGCCACGGCTTCCGTTCCGGGGCCGTGCAGGCTCAGGTGTTGGCGGCCACGGAGGCCTTTTTCCGGCGGCATCTCGGGCTTGGGTCATGAACACCGCCGATCTGGGGGGAGGGCTGGATCCCGTCGTGTGGGGTCTGGCGACGGTGGGGTTGCCCCTGCTCCTGCTGGCGGGAACCGTCCTCGGTAAGGGACTGGGGGTGCATCGCTGGGGCATCCCTGAAGCCCTCCTGGCCGGAGTCATCGGGTTGCTGCTCGGTCCCCAGGGGCCCTGGCCCCTGGTGCCGGCAGCCGTGATTCAGCTTTGGGATGGCCTGCCCTTGATCCTTCTCACCCTGGTGTTTGGCAGCCTGTTGGTGGGCAAACCCCTCCCCCGGCCCAGCGGCCTCTGGCAACCCCTTGGGGCCCAGGTGCTGCTCTCCCTCACCCTGGCCTTCGGCCAATACCTGGTGGGGGGTTTGGTGGTGCTGTGGGTGCTGCAACCCTGGTTGGGGGTGAGCCCTGTGATGGCCTGCCTCATTGAGGTGGCCTACGAGGGAGGGCATGGATCGGCCGCCGCCATGGCGCCCACCTATGCCGCCCTTGGAGTGGAGGGCGCTGAAGATCTGGGCCTGGCCCTGGCCACCGTGGGGCTCCTTGCCTCCACGGTGGTGGGGGGAGTGGTGGTGCTTCTGGCCCGCTGGCGGGGGTGGGTGGCGACCAGTAATCCCCTCCCCATCCCCCAGGGGGGAGCGCCCAGCCCATTGGCCGTGCCAGGTGCCTCCCCCCTGGCTCCGATGGGTCGACTGGCCCTCGCCCGTGCCTGGGCCCTGAACCTGGCCCTCACGGGGGTGGCGGTCGGCCTGGGTTGGGGGTTGCTGGAGGGGCTCCGGGTCCTGGCCCCCCACCTGGGATCGGGCATCGCCTCGGTGATCAACCCCTTTCCCGTGTTCCCCCTGGCCTTGGTGGGCTCCCTACTGGTGCGTCTGGTGTTGGAGCGAACGGGCCACGCCAGCTGGGCCTCGGCCACCATCCAGAACCGCCTTGGCACCCTGGCCGCCGATCTCCTCATCGCCGCGGCCACCGCCTGCTTGGATCTCACCTCCCTGAGCCAGCTCTGGAAACCGTTGCTGGTGCTTGGTCTGGCGGGACTGCTCTGGAATCTCCTGGTGGTGCTGGGCCTGGGCCGCTGGATGCTCCCCCCACCCTGGTTTCAAAGGGGGCTTGTGGACTTCGGCCAGGGCACGGGGGTGGCCGCCAGCGGCCTGCTGTTGCTCAACATGGTGGATCCAAGGGATGAAAACAATGTGTTGACGCCGTTTTCGATCAAACAGCTGCTGCTGCAACCCCTGGTGGCGGGGGGCGTGATCACGGTGGTGGCCCCCCTGGCCGTGGACCGGTGGGGCCTGCCCGCCTGGACCGCTCTCTGCTTGGCGCTGGTGGTGCTCTGGGTGGGGCTGGCCTTGTTGCTGGCCCGGGGTCGGTCGGCGCTCAGCGGACCATCGCAGCCCCATTCCCCCCATCCACCGTGAGCACGGCACCGGTGGTGCGCTCCAGCTTCGCCAGGGCAACGAACGCCTCGGCCACATCCCTGGCGCGCACCTCGGCCCCCAGCAGATTTCCAGCCATGTACACCTCTTCGGAAACGCCCCGGGCTGCAGCCCGCTCGCGGATCATGGCCCCATCCAGCAAGCCGGAGCGGATGCGGTCTGCATTGACCGCGTTCACCCGCACGCCCGCCGCCCCCTCCTCGATGGCGTATTGACGCATCAATGCCAGGAGTGCTGCCTTACTGATGCCGTAGGCGCCGAAATTTGGGCCCGGATTGAGGGCCTGCTTGCTGACGTTGAACAGCAACTGCCCGCCCAGTCGATCACCCTCCAGCGTCGCCGCCGCCTCAAGGTCACTGGCGTCCTGGCTGCGGAAGATGGCCACCGCCGACTGGGCCACGGCCTGGTGGGAAAAGAAATTCAGTTCAAAACAAGCCCGCAAATCGGTGTCGCCCAGGGTGGCCATGGCTCCTGTCCAGGCGGCGCCCGCGTTGCTCACCACCCCATCAAGGCCTCCGAAGTGGGCACATACCTGGGCGAAGGCGGAGCGCACCGCCGCCGCATCGGTGACATCACAGGCCAGGGCAAGCGCCCGCCCGCCGCAACGGGCCGCCACGGCCAGGGCCCCTTCCCCATCCCGATCCAGCACCGCCACATCGGCCCCTTCGGCGGCGAAAGCCAGGGCCGTGGCGGCTCCGATGGCGCCGGCTCCTCCAGTGACCACCACAACTTGCCTGGCAAACGGCTTCTCCCGCGCCTTGCCCAGCTTGGCCTGCTCCAGGCTCCAATACTCCATATCAAAGGTGTCGGCCTCACCAACCGGCTGGAAACGCCCGATGCTCTCCGCCGCCAGGAGAGTGGCCGCCCAGGCCTCGGCGATATCGGCGGTGACGGCCGCATCCGTCGCCCCCTTGCCCACCCCGATCAAGCCCACCCCGGGCAGGGCCAGCACCCGGGGGAGGGGATCCAGGGGAGTCTTGCCTCCCCCCACCCGACCGTTCTGGCGGTCCACGTAGGCCCGATAGTCGTGGATGAAGGCCGTCAACGCGGCCTCCACCTGAAGACGCCAGGCCCCCAGCTCGCCAGCAGCCGGAGAGCCATCGGGTGCGACGGCGGCGGGGGGCACGGGCAGCACCAGCGGCTGCCGTTTGGTGCGAATTACGTGATCGGGCGTGGCCACCCCTCGGGCGGCCCACTCCGGAAGCCGGGCGTCGTCCGTCACGGCCCGGGCCAGGGGCGTCGCCCGCAGACAGAGCCCCCAACGCTGGGGGCTGCCCACGGCCGTGGCGGCCCGGGCCAGGGCACCCCGCAGCACGGGGAGCAGCACCGCCGCCCCCGCGGGACGGGGGGGCAGCACCACGGCATGGAGGGATCGTTCTCCCCGGCTCAAGCGCTCCTCCGCCAGGCGCACGAGCTCGATCATGCGGGTGTAGCTCTGCTCCGCGGTGGGGCCGAAGGAAAACAGGCCGTGCTGAAGCAACACCATGCCCTCAATGTCGGCGGCGGGTTGACGCGCGCTGGCCTCCTCCCAAGCAGACGCACAGGCCTTGGCCAGGGCAAAGCCCGGCATCACATAGGGCACCAACACCACCCGCTCCCCGAACACATCCCGACACACCGCCGCGGCGTCGGGTTGATCCGCCAAAGCCAACAGGGCGGTGGAGTGGGTGTGATCCACAAAGGTGTGGGGAAGAAAGGCGTGCAGGAGGGCCTCCACGGAGGGGTTGGGGGCCGCGGGGTCCAACAGGTTCTGACGCTGGGCGGCCACCATGGCCTCATCGCTGAGGGACTCCAGGGCGCGGAGGGCCTGGAGGGGCTCAAGGCGCACGGCGGGGTGGCCTGGCGGCTCGATGGTGGCCAGATCCCAACCGCTTCCCTTAACGCAAAGCACGGGGATCAGCTCACCCTGCAGGCCACTGACGGTGGTTTTCACCGAGGTGTTCCCGCCGCCATGAAGCACCAGATCGGGATCGGCCCCCAAGAGCCGGGCGCTGTAGGTGCGCAGGGCGAGGGGCTCGGAGACGCCCTGGTTGCCATAGCGCTCGATGGCCTCCCGGGCAGCGGCCTCCGACCAGCGATGTTGGACGGGCATGGGGCGGGAGCTGGGCGGCACGAGGCTACGTGGAGCGCGGCATCGTCAACCAGGGGTGGGGGCGGCCCTGGAGCAGCAGCGGGAGGGATGGCAACGCAAGGCACCATGGCTAGCTTGCGGCCAGCGATGCCCCTGGCCTGCGATGGCGCTGCGCACCCTGCTCTTCCTGGTCACCAACCTGGCTGTGGTGCTCACGATCTCCCTGATCCTGAGCCTGCTGACCTCCATGGGGGTGTTGCCACCCGATCTGCCGCTGGTTCCCCTGCTGATCAGCTGCTTTGCCTGGGGCGTTTTCGGCGCTTGGATCTCCCTGCAGCTGTCGGCTGAATCGGCCAAGCGCATGATGGGCATCCAGCTGGTGAGCGGCAGCGGCGGCGCCACGGAACGCTGGTTGCACAACACCGTGGCCCGATTGGCCGACAAGGCAGGGCTGCCCATGCCTGAGGTTGGGGTCTACGGCTCGCCGGAATGGAACGCCTTCGCCACGGGGCCCTCACCCCAGCGGGCCCTGGTGGCGGTGTCCACCGGGATCCTGGAGGGCATGCCGGAAAACGAACTCGAGGCCGTGCTTGGCCATGAGATGAGCCATGTGGGCAATGGCGACATGGTGACGATGACCCTGCTCCAGGGGGTGATCAATGCCTTTGTGATGTTTCTGGCCCGGGCCGTGGCCCTGGCCCTCCCCAGCCGCCAGAGCGAGGAGCGGGGCTCGGGACCGCCGCCCACCATGCTCCTGATCTGGCCTTTGGAGGTGGTGTTTGGGGTGTTGGGGTCACTGGTGACCTCCTGGTTTTCCAGGCATCGGGAATTCCGCGCCGATGCCGGCTCGGCCCGCCTCACCAGCCCGGACGCCATGGCCGGCGCCCTGGCACGGTTGGGGCGGATGGAAAATCTTCAAGACCCCCGGGATGAGCCAACCCTGGCCACCTTGAAGATCAACGAACCCCCCGGCTTCCTGCGTCTCTTTGCCAGCCATCCTCCCATCGAAGCCCGGATCCAGGCCCTGCGAGACGCAGCCCAAGCCGGCCGGCTCGCCTGAGCAGCCCCCAGGGTTGCCCAGCGTTGCTGGAGATTGGGAAACCGCCGTCCCCCCACCCCCATGAAAGCAATTGCAGCCCTAGGGCCCAGCCCGAACCATCCTGACGGGCGGCTCCTGGAGACAACCTCATCGGTCCCTCCCCTCCCTGGCCCCCGGGACCTGCGGGTGCGGGTGGAAGCGGTGGCCATCAACCCGGTGGATCTCAAGGTGCGCGCCACCCTGCCCGCCGAGGGACCTGCCCGGGTGCTCGGGTGGGATGCGGCCGGGGTGGTGGAAGCGGTGGGGGAGGCGGTGGATCGTTTTCGCGTCGGCGACGCGGTGATGTTCGCCGGGGCGATCAACCGGCCTGGCTGCCAGGCGCAGAGCGTGCTGGTGGATGCCCGCTTGGCTGGCCGCAAACCCACCAACCTGTCGTTTGCCGAGGCGGCGGCCCTCCCCCTGACGGGACTGACAGCCTGGGAATCCCTGTTTGATCGCCTGGGGTTGGATCGGGAGGGCGGCGATGGAGCACGGACGCTTCTGATCCTGGGGGGGGCTGGCGGGGTGGGGTCTTTGGCGATTCAGCTGGCCCGACGGGCGGGCCTGCGGGTGATCGCCAGCGCATCTCGCCCCGAGAGCCAGGCCTGGGTGAAACAACTGGGCGCCGAAGCGGTGGTGGATCACAGCCAACCCATCGGCCCCCAACTGGACGCCCTAGGGCTCGACAGCGTGGACGCGATCGCCAACTTCCACGACACCGATGGCTATTGGCCGCTAATGGCGGAGCGCATCCGCCCCCAGGGGTCGATCGTTGCCCTGGTCAGCAGCCGCGCACCGCTGGATCTCAACCGTCTGAAAGCCAAAAGCGTGCGATTTTGCTGGGAATATATGTTCACCCGGGCCGAGTGCCAAACCGCGGACATGGCCGAACAGGGCGCCATCCTGGATCACCTGGCGGAGGGGATGGAGGACGGCTCCTTGATCAGCACGGTCCAAACCCTGCTGGAACCCATCAGTGTCGCCACCCTCACGGAGGCCTATCGCCTGCTGGGTCAGGGGCACAGCCTGGGCAAGATCGTGCTCAGCGGCTGGGCGTGATGGCGCGGGTGGCCACCAGCACCCGGTGCCGCGGGTCACAGGGAACCCGGTGCACCGCCTCGAAGCCCGCCGCCACCAGCTCCGCGGGAAAATTCAGCGAAAAATAGTCTTCCAGGTAGGGCTCGGTGCTTTTGAGCAGGGTGGCGATCGGTGCGGGCAAGCGACGAATCACCTCGGAATCAGGATCCTGATCCACCTGCACAATCACCCCACCCGGCCGCAGGAGCCGGGCCGACTCGCGGAGCACCGCCCGGGTGGCCTCCGCCGGCAGCTCATGACAAACGAATTGCAGGGTGATCAGGTCGTAGCTCCCTTCGGGAAGACCCGTGGCTTCTGCGGCGGCATGGTGCCACACGGTGGCTGTGGATTCCGCACCCGAGGGGGCAGACCCGGCCCGTTCCGCCTCCCGTGCCCGTGCCACCGCCAGCATCTGGGGGGAGAGATCCAACCCCTCCACCCGCACGGCCTCCTCCTGGTGCGACGCCAACCAGGTTTTCAGGGCCTGGGTGCCGACCCCCACGGAGCAGCCCAGATCCAACACGCCATGCACCGGCCCCGGAAGGCTTGGAGCCATGGCTGTGTAGATCGCTCTCCGCAAACGCTCCTGGGCCTCGGCCGGTTCAAGGGATTCCTTGGGCCAGACCCTCAGGGCCATGGCATCGGTGGCCTGCTCCGCCTCGCAGGCGGCCTGCCAGCAGAGGTTGCCCGCGTTGTAGGCGTGGAAACGGGCCAGGTAGTACTGCGGTGGGGACGTGGCGGGATTGGTGCTGGCCTCCAGGAGTGGCTCGGCCAGGGCTTGAAGCGCCTGCCGGCGAGCCCTCCAGGCAATGCCACGCCGTTCGGCGGTGCGGATGATCAGTCGCCGGGCCTGCCAGAAGAGCAGCTGCCGCAGCGGGGGCACCGCCAGCAGCCGGTCAATGATCCAACCCAAGGGATGGCGGGAGCGCACCCAGTTGGGGGGCGGGGTGGCGGCGATTGGGATGGCGCTGTCGGGTGCGAGGGCCGGGGTGGGGGATGGTGGGCAAGCCTGGCTCATGGCACGTCGGGACAGGGCGACTCCTCCATGGTGTCAGGCGAGGCCCGGGTGCGGGCAACAACGGCGGAGGGTTCGCCTCAGGGGCTGAATCAGGCCCCGGCCATCCCCGTTACCACCCCCCGCAGCAGGCCGAGCAAGGCCGCCCCGCCAATCAACGGGATCACCTGCCACCTCCAACGCAACAGCAAGATCAAGGAGACCAGGAGGAGCCCCAGGGCTGGCCAATCCAGCCCGCCCCCTCCTTGGGAGGGCCAGAGAACGGGGCCGACGAACAGCGCCGCCAGGCTGGCGATCACCCCAGTCACGGCAGCGGTGATCGCCGTGAGGGGGGCACCCAGCCGAAGGTTGTCGCGGCTTGCTTCCACCAGGGGGCCCCCAGCCAGGATGAAAGCGAACGACGGCAGGAATGTGAACCAGACCGCCACCAGCAAGGCCAGGGCAGAGAACGCCAGGCTGTTGGTGAGGTTCCACCCACCGATGAAGGCCACAAAGGCCACCACCATGATCAGGGGCCCCGGAGTGGTCTCCCCCAGGGCCAGTCCGTCAATCATCTGGTCGGCCCGCAGCCAGCCGAAGGTGTCCACCGCCCCCTGGGTGACATAGGGGAGAACGGCATAGGCCCCGCCAAAACTCAGCAGGGCCACGCGAGTGAAAAAGCGAGCCATGGTGGGCAACACGCCCTGCCAACCGTTGAGGAGGCCGAGGGCCGTCAGGGGCAGGGCCAAGGCCAGACCGCAGCTCAGCATGGTGACAAGAAACCTGGCCCTGAACGCTCGCGCATGGATGGGGGTGGGGGTGTCGTCGTCGTGGATGAAGGGGAGGGAAGCCGCGCTGTCGCTGGATTGGGGGAGTGGGTGGGGGGCCTCGACGGAAGTGGTGGATCGGGAGGGGGCCAACCGCCGCCGGGACCCACCCGGTCCCAGCCACGCGGGCACCAGCTGGCCAACCAGGAGGCCGGCCAGCGCCGCGACCGCCACCACGAAGGGGTAAGGCACCTTCCACCAGGTCAGGGCGAGGAAAGCCCCCGCGGCGATGGCCCCTAGGAAGGGGGTGGAGAGAGTCCGTCGTCCCACCTTCCAGGCCGCCTGGATCACGATCGCCAGCACGGCCGGTTTCAGGCCCCAAAAGACCGCCGCCATCAGGGGCAACTGACCCCAGAGGGCATACACCGTGGACAGGGCCAGGAAGATCCCGATGGAGGGCAGCAAAAACAACCCGCCAGCGAGCAACCCTCCCCGGAAGCCATGCATCAGCCAGCCCAGGTAGGTGGCCAGTTGGGTCGCCTCCGGGCCGGGCAGGAGCATGCAGTAGTTGAGAGCATGCAAAAAACGCCGCTCGGAGAGCCATCGTCGCCGTGAGACCAGCTCTTCATGGAGGAGAGCAATTTGTCCGGCAGGGCCACCAAAACTCACCCACCCCAACCGAGCCCAGAATCGAGCCGCTTCGCCAATAGGAACGTAGCGCTCAGTCTGGGAGGGAATAGGGGTTGGTGGGAGATCAGGCGCCGATGAGGCCATTGGCATTGAAATCCTGCTGGAAGTTGTTCTCTTGCAGCAACGCGCCAGCCGATGTCAGCCCCCATTCCCCGGTGGTGGAGATCCAGCCCCAATTGCTGTCCATGGTCCAGAGGGACAGGTAGTTGGCCGAAGTGTTTTTCCAGATCATTTGGTTGGTACCACCGATGGTCTCCGCCGCAAGTGGCTCCCAGCCAGGGAAACCGCCCTGAGACAACTGCCTGTTGCGGAGGCGCATGCCAACGGGCGGATTCGTCCCCATCTGGGCATACAGCCTGGTATTCCTGTCTCGAATCAGGCTCGTCGCCCCAAAGGATTCGAGCACCTGGCTGTCATCATTGACGATCGTGCCAACGATCCCCTGGGTCGTTCCGACTTGATATCCGCTGCCCTCCAGCAGGGTAAGGCTGACGGTTTCGTCGAATTCCATATCCAGATCGGAGGTGGGGTCCACCGAGACCGTGGCGGTGGCGGAGCCAGCGGCAAAGCTGACGGTCTTGATGGAGGGTGATCCCACAATGCCGGTGTAATCCACACCCGAGGTGGCACTGCCAGCAACGCTGTAATTCACGATCAAATCGTTCGCAAGGATTCCGGTGCGGGTAAAGGTGAAGATCAAATTGGCCGAACCATCCTCCGCCACGGTTTGCGGAGAGACAGCCAAGGTAACAACCCCAGCCCCAATGATTCCATCATTGTTAAAGTCCTGTTGAAAGCTATTCTCCTGTTGCATCACATCTAACGAGGCCAGCTGCCATTCACCCAGGGAAGATTGCCAGTTCCAAGCATTATCCATGGTCCACAACTGGAAAGCATTCCCGGCAGAGTTTTTGCGCATCACCTGATTAACTCCAGCGACGGTCTCGACCGCCAACGTTTGCCAACCGCTGGAGTCTGTCCGTGTGAGGTGAGACCCTGCATACTGAATCGCCACGGGTGTGGCGCTGCCCTGCTGGGCATAGAGCTTATCGACATTATCTTTGAGCAGCTTCGTAGCACCAAAGGCCTCAATTGATTCATAATCATCATCGCGAATCGTCGAGACAACTGCTTCTGTGGTGCCGATGGTGTACCCCGATCCCTCCAGCAGGGTAAGGAAAATGGATTCATCCGGCTCCACCTGTGCATCAACAATGGGAGTGAGGGTGATGCTCGCCGTGGACGAACCCTCCGCAAAGGTGACGGTGTGGGTCGTGCCCGTGGCGGCGATGCCGCTGTAATCGGTACCCAGGATGGCGGTACCGCTCAAGGCATAGTTGACGGTGAGGACGCTGGAGAGGGGCCCAGAGCGGCTAAAGGTGTAGACCAAGCTGCCTGGTCCATCTTCCAGAACGGGGTCTGGGGAGACGGCCAAAAAGACCGTGGATAGCGGAGACTCAGTGGAAATAGCCAAGGACCAGCCAGCGGCAATCCTGCCCGTGCCGGTTGAGGTGTCATCCTGCACAAAGAGTTGCCAGGCCCCATTGGGGTTGGTGCCTGTAAACACGGAGAGATCTGATGTGTAAGGGCCCGCAGGGGCAGCGGAGTTGAAGATGTCTCCATTCTGGATATCCGTGGGGAGAAAGCGGCCTGAGCTCAGGGCGGCACTATCCGGGAGCGATAAGGCCGCATCGGCGCTGAAGGTGAGGGTAAGCCCATCGACCGGATTGCCCCCTCCCACATCAGACATCAACAGGGCCTTGGCGCCTGTCGGGCCCACCAAGAGAATGTCAACGTCGTCAGGCCAACTGTGGCTGAAGCTGTAGAGGGTGACCTCAATGGCGGTCACGGGGTGGGAATGGCCTGTTTCCACCATCAAGGTGGAGGGGGTCGAAATCCCGGACCCCACGGAAGGGATGGTGATCGGGTTCGAATGAAACCTCAACACCACGCCGTCGTCATTGAGAATCACGCTGCTGGCACTGGCGGCACCGGTTGCCAGGGTGACCCCATCGCTCGGATCTGTGAGGATGACCGTGAAGGCCTCGCTGGCCTCCTGGGTCTCGTCTGCCTGGACCTGCACCGTGATGGTTTTGCTGGTTTCCCCGGGGGCAAAGGTCACGGTGCCACCGGGGAGGGCCTGGCCAAGGAAATCAGTTCCCTCAGCCGGCGCCACTCCGCTTCCAGTCACCTGCCAGGCCACGGAGATGGCCTCCGCGGAACTGCCATGGCGATTGATCTGAAATTGATAGGGCGTGGTGCCGGAATGTCCTTCAGCTGATAGCGCCTGGTTCGCGGTGATCGACAGGGCGGGAGGGGCCAGAGTGTCGAGGAAATCAGCCACATTCAGCCGGCCTCCGGTCACCGTGATGCCTGTCAGGGAGGGCGTTGGTGTGGTGCTGGTCAGCAAGGCCGTGCGGATCTGCTCCGCCAGAGCCGTGGGATGGCTCGCAGCATAGAGAGCAATGGCGCCGGTTACAAAAGGGGTGGCCATGGATGTGCCACTGATGGTTCCGTAACTGTTGTCAGGCAGGGTGGAGAGAATGTCAGCCCCGGGGGCGGCCAGATCCACCGTGGTAGCCCCGTAGTTGGAGCCCTCCAAGAAATTCCCGAATTCGTCGATCGCCGTCACCGACAGCACGGCGTCATAACCAGCCCCAGCGGTTGTGTTGTAGGTAGAGGGGTAGACAGGAAAAACATCATTATTATTTCCCAAATTGCCAGCCGCCGTCACGGTGAGAATATTCTGCTTCGCAGCCCTAACCATTGCATCTTGAAGAGCCTGGGAAAAGTCTCCCCCACCCCAGGAATTATTTGTGGCAACAATATTGATTCCGTGACGCCACTTAAGATCAGTCAGGTAGTCCATGGCCAGGATGACATCTGAGAGATGACCACCCTCTGGGCCCAGAAACTTGGCCGTAATCATGGAAATATTCCAGTTGACACCCGCCACACCCATAGCGTTTCCTCCCACGGCGCCGATGGTGCCAGCAACGTGCGTGCCGTGCTCGTCGTAACCATAATCATAGATGCTATTATCGTTCGAGTAAAAGTCCCAACCGCGAATATCGTCGACATAGCCATTTCCGTCATTATCTACCCCATCCAGAGCCTCAAATGGGTTGACCCAGCAATTTGAAGCAAGGTCTTCGTGCTCATAGTTTACACCTTGATCAATAATGCCTACGTAGACCGAGGCCGATCCAGTTTGGCCGCGGTTCCATGCCACCTCAGCTTCACTTCCATAGGGATTCGTGGTGCCTTCAGGTCCAATAGCCTCAGGGGAATCACTGCTATACATGCCCCATTGGTAACCAAGAGTATAAACCAAGTCATTACTGACGGCCTGAGATTGCACAATCTGGTCAACCTCTGCGAAGCGCACTCCCACCGTGTCCCGATACACCTCCAGCCCATGGTCCAAATTGGCCCCCTCGCCCAACTGAATCACTTCCAGCACGCCCTCTCCGACCGCCTTCATGGTGGCGGTTTGGATCAACTCCTTGCGAATGCCTCCCACACGACCCAGCGCCGCGGCCCTCACCTCCTCCGAGATACCAGCCTCCCACTGCACCAAGAGGCACACAGGTGCCCCCACCGGCGAAGCCGACCCGTGTGCAGGCGCTCCCTTCACCGGATCACCTGTGCCGGAGCCGGTATTCACTGCGGTGACGATCCCCGACCCACTGCCGTCCGGGAAGGACATCCCCCCCTGGATGGCCTCCACCCCATGAACAGGACCAGACTCCAAAGACCCCTCGCATGCCAACCCGCTGATCGACGACACCTGCCCCGAGCCAGCCTCCCCGGGGGACGATGGCGCCGCATCCGCTCCAGCCCAGCTGGCGGCAGTCGGGGCCTGCCCCAGCTGGGTGGCGGAGATGGTGGGCAGGGAGAACGGTGATGACACGCCATCAACCGGCTCAGGCAACGGCTTGGCGGCGTCCCCGACGGAGGAGCGTCGGTCGGATGGAAGGCCGAGCCACTCTTCAACGGAAAAATCTCGGGACCAAGCCGAAATATTGGAGACGTTTTCAGCCATGACTGAGTGCTTCGGAACAAATCGACATATTGGGGGCCGATCTCAATCGGTACATCCCCATCCCCCCCAGGCTAGAGCTTTCTCTGAAGTTTCGGCAGCGCAATTGTGAATTCCGATACGTTTGCAATGATTGCCGTGATACCTCCTGGTTTGGAGGGTGTCGCGGCAGCTGAATTACGTCAGCTTGGTGTCACGAATCCAAAACCGAGACGTGGATCGGTGTCTTTTTGGACAGATCTGCCAGGGTTGTATAAACTCCATTTGAGAGCGCGACTTCCCTTCCGCTTTCTAAGGGAACTTTCTCGATTTCCATGCCAATCCCGGTCGGATCTCACCCAGGGCGTGCGTCAGGCCATCGACTGGGATTCCTGGCTATCCCCTCGGCAGACGCTGAAGGTGGAGGTGAGCGGCGGGACTCCGGCCCTCAACCACAGCCATTTCACGGCCCTGGAGGTTAAAAACGCCCTGGTGGACCTGCAGCGGCAACGATGGGGCACGCGCAGCTCCGTGGATCGGCAGAATCCAGATCTGGTGTTGCATCTGCATCTCCATCGCCACGGTGAAGCCGTGCTCAGCCTTGATGGTGGCGGCGGAAGTCTGCATCGCCGGGGCTGGAGAGCCGCCGTCGGTCTGGCACCCCTGAAGGAAAATCTGGCTGCCGGCCTGATCGCCCTCACGGAATGGGATGGCAGCTGCCCCCTGGCCGATCCCTTCTGCGGCAGTGGCACCCTGCTCATTGAGGCGGCCTGCGGGGCCCTTGGCCGGGCGCCCGGCCTCCTGTCTCCCGCCCCAGGCCAGCCACCCCGGGCGCGCGACTTTTCCCTGCGGCGATGGGCGGATTTCGATCCGACCCTCTGGCAGCGCGAAGTAGCGGCCGCCCACGAACTGGCCCGCGACACGCTGGCCGATGGGCGTCCGCTGGCGCCGTTGCTGGGTTGGGACCACAACGCCGAGGTGCTGGCCCAGGCCCAAGCCAACGCGGAAGCGGCAGGCGTGGCGCCCTGGATCCGCTTTGAGCTGGGCGACGCCCGCACCTTCACGCCACCGCTCGGACCAGGCGTGATCGTGACCAATCCGCCCTACGGCGAGCGCCTTGGAGACCGTGAAGAGCTGGAGGCCCTCTACGCCGACCTTGGCCTGAGGCTGAAGCAACAGGCGCCAGAGTGGACGTTTTGGCTGTTGAGCGGCCATCCTGAACTCACCGCCTCCCTGCGCCTCAAGGCCACCCGGCGCGTGCCCGTAAGCCACGGTGGCACCGACTGCCGCTGGCTGCGTTATGACCTGCGCAAACGGGATCGAACACCTCCGGAACTGAACCCGCGGACCTCAGAGACTGGCCTCCCGGCCAGTGGTGGGGCATGATCCATCCGGCCAGGCTCCCCCGCGCGTGCCCTCCCCCCTGGATTCCGGCGATCACCGGACGCAGCTGCGTCTGCGCTCCCTGAGTTGGGCGCTGTTGGCGGGAGGCGCCTCCGGCCTTCTCTCCCTGGTGCTGCCCTCCTCCCTGAACGGGGGCTCACCCATCGATTCCGCCCTTCGAGCGGCCGGATGCGGCTTTTTCCAGGGGCTTCTGGCCTTTCACCTGCAGCGGGTGGATCCCGATGACGGCCACCTCCAGGCCGGACTGGTGGGGGCGCTCTGCGGGATTCGAAGCCTGGCGGCTCCCGTCCCCTGGGCCCTCCCGCCGGCCGAGGAATCCCTCTGGCCCCTGCACGGACTCACCCGGGGACTGCCATCCCTGATGATGGACACGTTGCGGATCTGGCTTCCCCTTTGGTGGCCCTTGATCGGCAGCGCCCTACTGCTCCAGTGGGCCCAGCGCCTGCTGCCCGCCCCGCGGCCATGAGCCTGCTGCACGCCACCTGGCTGTTTCCCCCGGAAGGAGCGGGAGGTCGGTTGCTGCTGTGGGCTGACACCTGGCGGGTTGCTTCCCCGGTCAGACCAGAGCTGGAGGTGCCGGAGCATCCCTTCACCCTGAATTGGGATGACCTAGCCGATTGGCTGCAGGAGCATGACCTGTGGTCGGAAGCCCTGCGTCCGGCCCATGCCTGCCTGACATTGCCCAGCCGCCCCCAAGCGGCCCGGGGCCGACGAACATCCGCAGCGGACCAGTGGAGCGGCCTGCCCCTGCAGGCCGGCGAACCCATCCCTAAGCAGGTGAGCTGGTGGCCCTGGAAAGTGGAGGGTCTGGCCATGGAGCCGGGCGCGGCGGCGGAGTGGCTGAGCGGTCTCCCGCTCTCAGGCCACCACCCCGACTTGGCCGACGAGCTGCGCTGGTGGAGCCATCTGCAGCGTTGGGCCATGAGCCTCATCGCTCGCGGCCGCTGGCTGCCCCAGGTGGAGGAGGGGCGAGCCCGCTGGCTCCCGCTGCTCAACCGGGAGGGCGACCGTCGTCGGTTGGAAGATCTGGCCTCGGGTCTGCCCCAGGTGGCCTGCTGCGCCATTGCCTCGGGCACCCCCACGGAAGGGGCCTTGGCCTGCCGGCGGCCCGGCAGCGGCCGGCTGCGGGTGGCCAGCCTGTTGGAGGCTCTGCTGGATGGCCAACTGCGCAATGGCTTTTCCTCCGGCGCCAAGGATCTCGATCCCCTGCTCACGGCGTGGCAGAAGGCCCTCGGGCGGGGTGATGGCCGCCTGGCCCTTGACCCGGAGCAGACCGAACGGCTGGAGACGGCCACCCACCACTGGCGCGAGGCCGTGGCGGGGCGGGTGGCTCCCGCCCGGGCCTGCCTGGAACTGGAGACCCCCGCGGATGGAGAGGAGCTGTGGGACGTGCGCTTCTGCCTTCAGGCGGAGGCTGAGCCGACCCTCCGGCTCGGCGCCGGACTGGTGTGGGCGGCTGGTGACAGCGTGTTGCAGCTGGGGGAAGTGGAAGTGCCCCAGCCGGGAGAACTGCTGCTGGAGGGCCTGGGTCGGGCCCTCCAGGTCTTTGAACCCCTGGGTCGGGGCCTGGAGGGCGCCGCCCCGGAACAGATGCAGCTCACTCCGGCGGAGGCCTTCGTGCTGGTGCGCACCGCCGCCAGCCAACTGCGGGACGTGGGGGTTGGGGTCGTGCTCCCCCCCAGCCTGAGCGGCGGTCTGGCCAGCCGACTGGGGCTCTCCATCGAGGCGGAACTGCCGAGCCGCTCCCGGGGACTCAGCCTGGGCGAGGGGCTGGACTGGCGCTGGGAACTGATGATCGGCGGCGTCACCCTGAATTTGAAAGAGCTGGAGCGGCTCGCCGCCAAGCGCAGCCCGCTCGTGCAACACAAGGGGGCCTGGATCGAGCTTCGCCCCGGGGATCTGAGAAACGCGGAACGCTTCTGCGCGGCAGAACCCAACCTGAGCCTGGATGAGGCGCTACGCCTGACCGCCAGCGATGGCGACACCCTGATGCGCCTACCCGTGCATCGCTTCCTGGCGGGGCCCCGCCTTCAGGCGGTGCTGGAGCAATATCACCAGCAAAAGGCTCCGGATCCCCTGCCGGCCCCAGAGGGCTTCGCCGGCCAGCTCCGCCCTTACCAGGAGCGGGGTTTGGGTTGGCTTGTCTTCTTGCATCGCTTTGATCAAGGGGCCTGCCTGGCGGACGACATGGGCCTGGGCAAAACGATCCAGCTCCTGGCCTTTCTGCAACACCTCAAGGCCGCGGGAGATCTCAAGCGGCCGGTGCTCCTGGTGGCTCCCACCTCCGTGCTCACCAACTGGAAGCGGGAAGCGGCAGGCTTCACCCCGGAACTGGAGGTGCGGGAGCACTACGGCCCCCGTCGACCGAACAGCGACGCCTCCCTGGCCAAGGCCCTCAACGGCGTGGACCTGATGCTCACGAGCTACGGACTGCTGCAACGGGATTGTGAACTGCTGGACAGCATCGACTGGCAAGGGGTGGTGATCGACGAGGCGCAGGCCATCAAAAATCCCGCCGCCAAGCAGAGCCAGGCGGCCCGCGACCTGGCCCGCCCCGGCAAGCAGAGCCGATTCCGCATCGCCCTCACCGGCACGCCAGTGGAAAACCGGGTGAGCGAACTCTGGGCCCTGATGGATTTCCTCAACCCCAGGGTGCTTGGGGATGAGCCCTTTTTCCGCCAGCGCTACCGGCTCCCCATCGAGCGCTACGGCGACATGAGCTCGCTGCGCGATCTCAAGGCCCGGGTGGGCCCCTTCATCCTGCGGCGGTTGAAAACCGACAGAACGATCATTTCAGACCTGCCGGAAAAGGTGGAGCTGCGGGAGTGGGTGGGGCTGACGCCAGAGCAGGTGAAGCTTTACCGAACCACGGTGGAGGAGAGCTTGGAGGCCATTGCCCGGGCTCCCCTGGGGCAACGCCACGGCCAGGTGCTGGCCCTGCTCACCCGCCTCAAGCAGATCTGCAACCATCCGGCCCTCGCCCTCAAGGAAGGCACCATCGACTCCAGCTTCGCGGCCCGCAGTGCAAAGGTGCAGCGACTGGAGGAAATCCTGGAGGAGGTCATCGAAGCGGGGGACCGGGCCCTGCTCTTCACCCAGTTTGCGGAATGGGGCCACCTGCTGCAGACGCACCTGCAGCGGCGCTGGCGGCAGGAGGTGCCGTTTCTGCATGGCGGCAGCAGCAAGAGCGACCGCCAAGCCATGGTGGATCGCTTCCAGGACGATCCCCGCGGTCCACAGCTGTTTCTGCTATCGCTGAAGGCCGGTGGCGTGGGACTCAATCTGACCCGGGCCAGCCATGTGTTCCACATCGACCGTTGGTGGAATCCCGCAGTGGAAAACCAAGCCACAGACAGGGCCTATCGGATTGGCCAGATCAATCGTGTGATGGTTCACAAATTCATCAGCAGCGGCACGGTGGAGGAGCGGATCGACCGCATGATCAGCGAGAAGTCAAAACTGGCGGCCGACATCATCGGCAGCGGTGAAGATTGGCTGGGCGGGCTGGATGTGAGCCAACTCAAGGAGCTGGTGGCACTGGAGGAGAGCTGAAGGCCTAATCGTTGTGAATCTCCGCCCCAGGGAAGTTAAGGAGGGGAATATGTGCCATTGTTGGGGGCTGAGCTGGGACAACAAGCGCTGAACCGATGAAGGATGTTGTGACCGTTTTTGGAGGGGGTGGATTCCTTGGATCCTCCATTGTTGATCGCCTTCTGGCGGAAGGACACGCCATTCGGATCCTGGATCGCCCCCGCATTCAACCGCATCGAATGTTTTCACCCAGCGAGAAGGTGGAGTGGTTGCAGGGAAATTTTGGGCATCTTCCAGACGTGAGAGAAGCCCTAAAAGGCGCCACCTCCGTTATACACCTCCCCTGGACAACTCGACCAAAAAGCTCAAATGATGAACCCATCTTTGATGTGCAGAGCAATGTGGTTTCAACCCTTCAATTGCTGGGAGAAATGAGACGTCTTGGGATAAAAAAAATCATTTTCGCCTCATCTGGCGGCACGGTTTATGGGCCACCAATCCGCACACCGATTGACGAAGATCACCCAACCAATCCCACAACGTCATACGGGATCACAAAGCTGACTGTCGAGAAATATCTGCTGCTGGAAAAAGAGCTGCATGGATTGCGACCCATCATCCTGCGCATTGCCAATCCCTACGGGGAAAGGCAACGGGTGGAGTACGCCCAAGGCGTGGTCGCGGCCTTCCTTCAGCGTGCCCTGACAGGCCAACCCATCGAGATCTGGGGCGATGGCTCGGTGATTCGAGATTTCCTCTATGTGGCTGATGTGACCGGCGCCGTGGCAGCCGCCCTCTCCTATGAAGGGGATGCCAGTATCTTCAACATTGGTTCAGGCTCTGGCATTTCCCTGAGTTCCCTGGTGGAGATCCTTGCCGAGGTGCTGGGCCGGAAGCTGGAGGTGATCCATCAACCGGCACGGAGTTTTGATGTGAAGTCGAATGTGCTCTGTTGCCAGAGAGCCCAAGACGAATTGGGTTGGCGGGCAGTCACCTCCATGGCGGATGGATTGGGGCGCACGGTGGCGTGGTTGCGGGATCAGGCCCAAGCCTGAGGCTCAACGGGCACAAAAGCGCACCAACATGGAGGCAAAGGCTTTCGGAGGGGGCAGCTCTGCGGGGTCAAAGGGAGGCGGGGCCGAGGCGGGGGTGTCGCGCATGGCGCGCAGGGGCACCGGCGCCCCATCCCCTTCCACCATCACCTCCAGAGGACGGAGCTGGGTGAGGCCGATGGCACCGGCCACGTCCCTGGCCTCCGCCAGAGCCCTCTGATAGGCGGCCGCCAACAGGGCAGGCCGCGTCTTGGCCGCCTCGCTGGCTGGCTCGGCCTCCGGCGTCACGGGCGCCAGGCGCACCCCGGGCAGGGTGCCCACCTGGCGAATCAGGGCCTGCAGGCGATCGGGGGCCAGGGTGCCGCTGACCTGCAGGTAGGCCTGGCTGAGGGCAGGTCGGCCGCCCTCGGCGGGGCGCTGCCACGTGGAGGGGGAGGAGGCCCGAAACTCTCCCACCTGCAGGGCCTGGAGAGAGCGGCGCACAGCAGCAAGGCGCTCCTGGAGCAGGGCCAGGGCACCCTCGCTGTTGCGCTGCTCAGCCTCAAGAGCCAAGCTGAACCGCAGACGGACAATCGGACGCTCCTGCTCCGCGCTGCCGCGGGCCTCCAGCAGAGTGCCTTCGCAGCGGACTTGCACCTCCGCCTGGGCCGGGACGGAACTCAGGACCAGGAGCAGGAGGACGGAGAGGATCGGCAAGCGCGGCGTGACTCCAACCATGGGTGACTCGGCAACCTCTAACCCTCAACCTAGGGGCGATGCACCACCGTGGATGGAGGCCAGCGCTCCCCCGCCCCCTTGCCTACCGTGATCAAGCTGCAGTGGATGGCACTTCCATGCCGATGGGCCGATGGCTCCCCTGGGGACTCTGGCTGGCCCTTGGCTATGGCGGCCTTTGCCTGTTAATGGCACTGACACAACGCTCATACATTTACTTCCCCAGGCCTGCGGCCGATTCCAGCGACCAGCTGGAGTTGCCGGTGAAGGGCACTCGGGTGCGGGTGGCCCAGAGGCCCCATCCCGGCCCCCGGGCATTGATCTACTTCGGAGGCAACGCGGAGGACGTCTCCTTGACCCGTGCCGACCTGGCGACCCTCCTGCCCGACACTGCCCTGTATCTCCTGCATTACCGCGGCTACGGCGGCAGCGGGGGCACCCCCAGCGAGGCGGCCATTCGCGCTGACGCCCAGGCACTGCATGCCCACGTGGCCGCCCGGCACAGCGACATCACCGTGGTGGGCCGCAGCCTGGGCACTGGCCCTGCCGTGCATCTGGCCGCCACCCAGCCGGTGAAACGGCTGGTGTTGCTGGTGCCCTTCGACAGCCTGCTGGCGGTTGCCCGGGGCGCGATGCCCTGGCTCCCGGTTTCCCTGCTGCTGCAGGATCGCTGGGATGCAGCGGCCGAGGCGCCCCGGGTGCGGGCCCCCACCACGATCGTGGCGGCAGGCCGGGACGTGGTGGTGCCACCGCATCACGCCGTGGCCCTGCATCGCGCCTTCCGGCCAGGGACGGCGGAGCTGCTGGTGGAGCCCGATCTGGAGCACAACACACCCCTCCTGGAGGCCGCGGCTTTCCGCGCCGCTTTACAGGGGCCATGACGGGCGGCAGGGGGGGCCCGGGATTAGATCACGCCATCCTGGAAATCAAAGGTGAGCGCCCCCTCAATGCCGCCCTCCAACATCGGCACCAGCTGCTCCACCAGGCGCTGATGCTCGGGATGGGGCAGGTAGGCATCCCGAGCGGCCGCATCCTCAAAGGTCATGCAAAAGCCGTGGGTGAAGCCCCGGGTCAGGCCTTCCTTTGAGCAGTCGGCGCCACCGCTGAAGCCAGTGATTCCAGGAATATGGTCCTTGAGGGCCCGCAGCTGGGCAAACACCCGCGGCACGGTCTCCGGCGGCAGGTCGGCACGGAAGCGAAAGAGAACAAGATGATGCACCATCGGTTCGGGGCAGAAGACCCGATCATCGGCGCTGACCGTGGCGCTCAGCGCCAATCGAGGCCTGGCAGGAAGGGAACAATGGCGGGCGTGGAGGCCCGGTAGGCAAGATAGTCGGGGTGCAGATCGATCAAGCGCCCCTCCTCCCGGCGGGCCTTGCCCGTGAGCACCGCCGCCAGGGCCAGCAGCAGGGCGAGATGCAGCAGGCTTCCCCGCAGCAGAACAACCCCTAGGGAGCACAGCAGCACGGCCTGATAGAGGGGATGGCGCGCCCGGCCATAGGCCCCGCCAGTGACCAAGGGAGCCCTGGGCATGGGTTCGGGCAGCGGGGTCAGGCTGGCCCCAAGGCTCCAGAAGGCCTGACCGGCGAGGGTCAGGCCCAGCAGCAGAACGGCACCACCCAGCAGGCGCAGGGCCAGGGGCCAAGCCAGGCCCAGGGCCCCGGGCGGTGGCAGGGCTGGCAGCAGATGGGCCGCGATCAACGCCAATTGGGCGAGCAGCCACCATTCCCCTCGGCGGTTGTCGCGTAGACCCATCCAGCTGAAGCCCCAGTGCGTCAGCTGGTCTGCGATGGAGTTGGCCACGGCCGAGATCTCCTGTCCCCGAGCTGAATCATTTTGACGGCGGATGCCGAGCTGACGGGGGCGCGGGCGGCCGCGATCAAGCACCGGAAACGCGTTGCAACTGGCTCTCCAACCGTTGGCGCAGGCGCTGTTGCACCAGGCGGCAGAGGTCCTCCACCAGCTCGCTGTCGGCGTGGTAAGTGAGGCGCACGCCATCCCGCTCGCAGCGCACCAGCCCTGCGCACTGCAGCTGGCCCAGCTGGCGGCTGATGTGCGACTGGGAGAAGCCAGTCGCGTCGATCATGGTGGCTACGTCTTTCGGACCGCCCTTGAGGAGGCAGAGCAAGCGGAGCCGGGCCGGCTCGCTGAGAAGGCGGAAAAAACGACTGAACTCCTCAAGCAGCTCGGCACTGGGCATCGGGTCGAGCATGGGAAGCAGACGCATTGGCTATGACGATCCGCGCATTATCACCGTCTTGCCTGCGGCAGCGGTTGGGGCGAAAGGCGGCAACCCAGGTGGATGGTCCCTTGGTCCAGGAGGCGACCGAGCCGCAACATCGCCGCCAGCTCGGGTCTCGACAGGTTGTGCTGCCGTGCCAGAAGCCAATCCATGTCGCGCTGGGTGATCACCCCCGAGCTGACGGATGCCAGAAAGAGCTCGCCGACCGTCATGGTCCATGTAACGAAGTTGTTACATTCTGACGCCGCAGGTTGGCGCCCGCGAGGCCAGCACCTCCCTTGGCGTGCCGAAGACCTGTTGGGGCCGCTTGGTTCATGGCCCGGCTAGCAGTGCTTCACGTTTCGTTACGTCCGTTGCCAGGATGATGAGAAACCACGCCAACCCCATGTCCACCACCATCGTTCTTGAGCTACTCGGGGGCTTCCTGGCCGCCTGTGCCGCGCTCTGGTTCGTGACGCAAGGCGCCCCCTCCCCAGTCCGCGTCCTCCGGCGCTGGGCCAACTCCGCCATCCCGGTGCTGCGGGCCTACGTGCTGACGCCCGGGCGCCTGGCTTCCGTGGGCCTGCTCCTGTCGCGGCTGAGCATTGGCGTGATGATGATCCACCACGGCCAGGAAAAGCTCGCCGACCCGAGCCAGTTCGCCTCCACCTACGTGGCCTCGCTCCACCTGCCCTTCCCCCTGTTCTTTGCCTATGCGGCCGGGTTCTCGGAACTCATCGGCAGCTGGCTGGTGATGTTCGGTCTCCTCACGCCCCTCGGCGCCCTGGCCCTCACCGGCACGATGGCTGTGGCGGCCTACCAGCACATCTCCACCGCGGGCCTGAACGTTTACGTTCTGGAACTGGTCACCCTCTATCTGGGCGGCAGTCTGGCCCTGCTGCTTGTGGGCCCGGGCCGCTTCTCCTTTGACGCGGGCCTCCTGAGTGCCTTCAAAACGGCTGACGCCGACCTGGATGGGGGGGACGACGTCTTGTTGGGCGATGGCCTACAGCCTGCCTACGTGAGGGTGGAGGCGGATCCCAGCCAAGGGGGATGAGGGCTGGTTGACCGTCAGGGCGTTGCCTGTGGTCAATAGCTGTAATTGGCCACATACAGGCTGCCGTCATCGGAGGATTCACTGCCCGCGACATAGGCACCGCGACTTGCGGCCCCGTTGGCGCGGGCTCGGGCTAGAAGGGCCGCCTGGCCTGCCTCCACATTTCCTCCCGCCCAGTGCTTGAGGCAGGAGTGTTGGAGCGCCCGACCAAAGGAGAATCCCAGGTGCCAGGGTGCGAATCCCTGGGCGGCTGCCTCATTGATGGCATTCAGGCAGAGGCTGGCGTCTTCCTCGCCGAGGCCACCGGACAGGAACAGGATGGCCGGCACCGCCACCGGCACCCCGCGGCCAAGGGTGCGCACCGTGAATTCGCCCACCTCCTCCAGGCTCGGCCGCTCTGGGCAGTTGGCGCCAGCGATGGTCATCGACGGTTTGAGCAGGCTGCCTTCCAGGAACACCCCATTCATGGCCAGGGCTTCGTACACCGTGCGCAACACCCACTCCTGCACGGAGGCGGTGGTGGCGATGTCGTGTTCGCCATCCATCAGGATCTCAGGCTCCACGATCGGCACCAAGCCCTGCTCCTGCACCGTGCGGGCATAGCGGGCCAGGCCCCAGGCGTTCTCCCGCACCGCCAGCTCGGAAGGGCAGCCGTCGGGGCTGATGCGCAGCACCGACCGCCATTTGGCGAAGCGGGCCCCCCTCCCATGGGCCTGCCCGGCCCGGTCCGCCAGCCTCTTGAGGCCCGTGCACCAGGTCTCCCCCGGAAGGCCCCCTGCCAAGGGCTCCACGCCCTGATCCACCTTGATGCCGGGGATGATCCCCTGCTCGGCAAACAGCTCCACAATTGCCGGGCCGGGGTCGCCGGAGGGGGTCACGCTGTCTTGGAACAACGTTTCCTCATGGAGGATCACGCCGCTGATGGTGGCGGCCAATCCAGGGGTGGTGGCCAGCAGGCTGCGGTAGGCGCGGCGGTTGGCTTCCGTGTTCTCCACCCCGATGGCGGCAAAGCGCTTGCCGATGGTGGCGGTGGATTCATCGGCCGCCAGCAACCCCGTTCCCGGGGCGGCCAAGGCAGCGGCCGTAGCGGCCAGGTCGTCGCGATGGGCGTCGAGGGTCATGAACCGCTGGGTTGCGGAAGGGATGGCCCATCGCTAGGCGCGGCCAGGGTTGGCGTCAAGCCGCGTCACCGGGGTCGCTCCTCGGCCGGGGGCCTCAGGCACGAAACACCGATGACGGCGTGCAGTTGTATTGGCGCCGAAATTCGCGGCTGAAGACCCCCGGATTGGGAAAGCCAAAGGTGCGGCCAATGGAGATCACACTGTCGCCAGGTTGGGGATGCACCAACCGTTGCATCGCCCGGTGAAGACGGCGACGCCGCAGCCACTGCATGGGACTGCACCCGTAGGCATCACGGAAGGCATATTGCAACGTGCGTCTGGACCAGTGCACCCGGGCCTCCATGTCACTCAGGCTGATCGAGGCATCCAGATTGGCCTCAATCCAGTCGACCAACGCCTCCAACTTGGCCTTGGCCGCGAGCGAGCCCACCGCGGCATGGGGGAGGGGATCCACCTGTTGCAAGTCCGGCAGCAGCAGCAGGGCGACCATCCGCAAGAGGGCGTCGTCCAACCGCATCTGGGTCAGATCGGAACCCGGAAGCGTGGTGAGCTGGTGGATGGAGAGCAGGAAGGCGTAGATCCCATTGATCAGGGGGGCGCAGGCCGGATCGTGGAGCCGCAGCAGTTTGGGCTGTTGAAACACGTTGAGCCGATTCGGCTGCAGTCCCTCGGGTCCGGCCATGGTCATGGCTGTCTGAATCAGCACGGCCGGATCCATGGTCAAGGCCACGCCGCAGGTGATGTTGTTCTCCAGCCGCATGGGCGCGGGCGGCATGAACAGCACGGAATCCCCCACGGGATTTTCAAAGCGCTGTCGCTCAATTTGAAACATCCCCCAGCCGCTGTAGGGCAACATGAGTTGAGCGAATGGGTGGTCGTCGGTCGTGACCGTGATGGCGGAGCCATGGGTGGCCAGCATCGTCACCGTGCCCAAACTGATGAACGCCGTGTCACTTTGAAAGGCCAGGGAAGGGAAGAGGGGTTCGCAGATCCGCACCGGTGAGACGGAGGCCACCGCTTGGGCCCAGGCCTGGGGATCTCGACAGGATTGCCTCAGCCAAGGATGCCCCAAAAGGGGGATCGTGAGCAGGCCTGGATTGAGAAGCGCTCCATCCATCGGGGGCAGGAGGGGCCTGGTTTTGAGGCCCTTCATTATCCTCAGACCGCTCTGCTCGTCCCGGGGCTGCCCTCCCCTTCGCACCAGCCATGGAGACGCCCCAAGCACCCGCGCCCCTGCGGCGCCTGTTGACCCAGGCGCCCGGCATGGAGCGGGGCCACCGTCGCCTGGTGGTGCTGCTCTCCCAGTTGGGAGATTTCGACAGCCTGGAGTACGCCCAGGCCCTGGCCGGCGCCCTCCCGGCGCTGCAAGCCGCCGGGATTCGCCTGTTCGCGCTTGCCATCGGCGATGGGGCAGGCGCCGACCGCTTCTGCCGCTTCACAGGTTTTCCCCGGGACCTGCTGCACGTGACCCCGGAGCCCGAGCTCCACCGTGCCCTGGGGCTCAACCCGGGCCTGGAGGTGCCCGGGGGCCCCTGGCCAGCCCTGCTGCTGATGTGCGCGGGGATCGGGTCTCCGGGCACCCTGGCGGAGGTGTTGCGCGGCTACACCGGCGATCGCTTCGCTCCGCAGCGGCTGGACAGTCCACTGTTCGCCCTGGCGGGCGGCCGAGGGTTCCAGCGGCCCTTCGAGCTGGCCACCGTGCGCCTGCGCAACATGGTGGAGGTGCTGGGCCACTGGCGCACCTATGTGCCCCGAGACGATTTCCTGACCCAGCGGGGAGGCACCTGGCTGCTGGACGTCGACGACAGCGTGTTGTATTGCCATCGGGATCGGGGGCTGCTGGGGTTTTCCGCCACCATGGCCCGGCCGCTGAGCTTCCTGGATCCCTGGCTGGGAGATGGGGGACTGACCAAAACACGTAACGCTGCGTGAAGGACCCGCTGCGGTTACGCCGCAGCTTCGTTGAAGAACGTCAGGCTTCAGAAAGCTGAAGGCATGTCAGCTAACCGGAGAGCGTCCATGGAACACCGTCCAAGGGCTGATCGGCGAGACGCTGGGGATGCGGTGCAGGCCTACCTGAGGAGAATCGCAACGATCCCGCTACTGACCCCCGCGGAAGAGGTGCACCTCGGGTCGATGGTGCAACGCTGGCAGACAGCCAGCTCCCCCAGCGCCGCCGCGGTGCGCTCCGGACGGAGGGCCATGGACCGCATGGTGCAGGCCAACCTGCGGCTGGTGGTATCGGTGTGCAAGCACGAGGCGCGGGAGCCGGCGGGCGTGGACCTGTTGGATCTGATCCAGGTTGGCAACCTGGGCCTGATCCGGGCGGTGGAACGGTTTGACCCCAGCCGGGGCTACCGCTTCTCCACCTATGCCTACTGGTGGATCCGCCAGGCGGTGCGCCGCGGCCAGGCGGAACTAGGCCAGATCCTGCGGGTGCCACCGAGCATTCGCAAGTTGGCCGGCGAGGTTCAGGCCCTGCGCCAAGCCAGTCCCTCCTGCCCCCTGGAGTCCATTGCCAAAAGCCTGGGCACCCAACCCTCCCGCATTACCCATGTGCTGGAGGCGAGCCGCGCCGGCCAGGTGATCTCCCTTGACCACTCCCAGGGATCCGAGGACGAGGGGTCGCTCCTGGATCGGTTGAGCGATGGCCGGGGCCCCCAGGAGCGGGACGACTATGGCTGGTTGCACCAGAGCTTGGCCCGGCTACCCGTCCAAGCCCGCCGCGTGCTGGCCCTTCGCTATGGGGGGGACGACATGTGTTCCCTCAGCCAGGTGGCCCACCACATGGGGCTGACAAAAAGCACGGTGCAAGGACTGGAGCAGCGGGCCCTGCGGGAGCTGCGGGGCAGCCTCCATCCCCGGCTCAAGCGAGACATGCGCTGTTCATTGAGCGCTTGAGGGCTGTCGCCACCAGCGCCAGCCCTCCACATTGATCAGCAGGCCGAGCACCAGGAGCACCAGCATCAGGAACACCTGATCACCTCGGGAGTCGGGCACAACGATGTCGGCAATCAGGTGGGGCACATTGGTGACGGTGTAGATCACGCTCAGCCAGAAATGAGCCCGCCGCCACCAGCGCCAGGCCCCCGCCGTGGCCGGAGCGCTGGCAGTCCAGGCGATCAGCAGGATCGACAGCAGCGGGATGAGGAAATAGATCAACATCCCCCAATACACCAACGGCAAGCGAGCGGGATCAACGTGGCTCTCAATCTCCGGGGATTGGCCGTGAAACAGGGGCATCAACCCCAGATCCACATGGAACAACATCGCCAACAGGTAGGCCAACCAGAGCTGCCGCAGCCGCAAGGCATGGTCGATCGCGGAGTTCATGGGGTGCTTCGCTCTGACGGGGGGGAGACCCTCAGCCGGGCAGGGTGACGAACTCCTCGGCCACCGATGGATGAAGGGCCATGGTGCGATCGAAATCGGCCTTTGTGGCACCCATCCCCAGGGGAATCGCCGCCATCTGGATGATCTCGGCTGCATGGTCACCCACCATATGGCAACCCAACACGCGCCCAGTGGTTCGTTCCACAATCAGCTTGAGCAACACCTTGGGATCCCGCGCAGGGAGGGCCTGGCTCATGGGCCGGAAGCGGGCCCGATGCACCACGATGGCGTCCTCGCCATGGCGCTCGCGGGCGGCCTCCTCGCTCAGGCCAACGCTGGCCAGCTCCGGCTGGCTAAAGACGGCGCTGGCCACCAGGCTGTGATCCACCTGCCGCGGGCGATGGCCAAAAACCGTGTCGGCGAAGGCCCGGCCCTCATCCACCGCCACCGGCGTGAGACAGATGCGCTCGGTGACATCGCCCACCGCGTGAATGTGGGACACATTCGTGCATTGATCGGCATCCACCGGGATGCGGTGACCCTCGACGGCCACCCCCGCCGCCTCCAGGTTGAGGCCCTGCAGGAAGGGACGCCGACCAGTGGCCAGCAGCACCCCGCCACAGGGGATCGTCTCGCCGCTCTGGGTGGTGACGGTGAGCTCCCCCGGGGGGCAGAGGCCACTGATGGCCACGGGGGAATGGGCGAAGCGGATCGTGATGCCGTCGGCCTCCATGCCGGCGCGCACGGCCTCGCTGGCTTCCCGATCGAAGCCCCGCAGCAGATGGTCACCCCGCACCAGCTGGGTGACCCGCACACCGAGGCCGTTGAGGATGCAGGCGAATTCACAGGCGATGAACCCGGCACCCACCACCACCATCTTTTCCGGCAGGGTCTCCAGCTCGAACAGGTCATCGCTCACCCAGCCCAGATGGGCCCCGGGAATCGGGGGACGGTGGGGGCGGCCGCCAACGGCGATCAGGATGCGCCCGGCCTCCAGCACCGATTCGCTGCCATCGGCGGCCGTCACCCCGATGTGGTTGGGGCCAAGGAACCGTCCCCACCCCCGCACCAGCGCAACTCCGGCCTTCTCAAGAAACCCGATGTGCAACTGGTTGAGGCGCTCCACCTCCGCGCGCACGTTGGCCAGCAGACGGGAGGCGTCCAGGCGCACCTCGCCCGGATCCCAGCCATAGCTGGGGGCATCCGCCAACAGGTGGCGGTAGGCGGAGCCATACACGAGCAGTTTTTTGGGCACGCAACCACGGATCACGCAGGTGCCCCCCACCCGGTCCCCTTCCACGATGGCCACCGAAGCCCCATGGGAGGCGGCCCGCTTGGCGGCGGCCAGTCCCCCGGAGCCGGCGCCGAGCACGATCAGATCAAAGCGGTCAGGCATGGGTGGCACGGGTGCGCATGGGCGTTGGAGCGGCGGCACGATCCGCGTGGTCCAGGAGCCGGGTCTGCCACGCTAAGGGGTGGGCCGGGGTCTATTTCTGGTGTTTTGGGAGCGTCGGCCTGCTGCCTGCGGCCCTCAGGGGTTGATCTGATTCCAGGGCATCCGCGCCAGCAGGCGGGCCAGGCCACAGAAGCCGCTGACGCCGGCGAACACCAACCCCGCCCCCACGAACCAGGTCAGGAGGATCCAGGCAGGGGCGACGATCTGACTGAGGAGCAAACCCACCAAGACCAGGGAGCCCGCAACGATCTGCACCTGCCGCATCAGGGGCAGCGGTGCCCCCTCGCGCTTTCGCAACGGCAGCCCGGCCTGCTGCCAAGCGGACAGCCCCCCGATCAGATCGGCCATGACGTCTGGGCGGCCCTGCCGCTGCAACTGGGCCACCCCCAGGGAGCTGCGGTTGCCGCTCTGGCACACCAGCACCAAGGGGCCCGGGGGCAAGGAGGCATTGCCGAGGTGGGCGAGTGGCCTGTTGAGGCTGCCAGCGATGTGGCCGCTGGCGTATTCCACCGGTTCCCGCACATCGATCACCGTCACGCGGTGGTGGGCCAGTTGATCGGCCAGGTCGTGGGCACTGAGGCGCTGGGTTTGGAGTTGGGTCATGGTGGGGAGCCGGGGCGAGGGAAGGGGGAGACGCGCGCGGTCGCGTGTCGTGGGGCGTGTGGGGAGGGGGGGAAGCTCAAGCCTCGGTGTCCCCCTCAAGGGGATAGCCCTCGGCAACCCAACGGCTCAGGCCGCCGCGCAGGTTGGCCACCCGCGAGCGACCAGCCTTCAGGAGCTGCTGGGTGGCCAGGGCGGAGCGGCTGCCGGAATGGCAGTGCACCACCACGGGCTTGTCCTGCGGCAGCTCCTCCAGGCGCGCCTCCAGCTCCGGCAGGGGGATCCA
>JBKDSY010000087.1:0-2462 GCA_046340755.1 Cyanobacteriota bacterium | reverse complement strand
GCGGCGACCAAATAGTCAATCGCCCAATGATTGCTCTCCCTGATTGCATGTATAGGCCCAGCCACGGGTGCCAGAGCGCCGCGGTTCAAGATGGAGGCAGCGGCGGAGTCGTCACGATGGAGTCGAACAGCCCGCAGCCCGCCCCGGGGGGCGAACCGCGGCCCGATCCGGAGGTGGGCCCGGAGGCCATGGTGTTGCCGGCGGGGGTGCACCACCTCTGCTCCTGCGGCCGCTCAAAGCATGGTTGGTTCTGTGATGGCGCCCACCTGGGCACGGGCCGGATCGCCTTCGAGCTGCGATTGGAGACGGAGGAAACCGTGTGGCTCTGCCGCTGCGGCCACTCCCGCCGCTACCCCTTGTGCGATGGCCGTCACCGCGAGGCCGAGGCTGGCTCCGGCCAGCGTGGCTGGCGCCGCTGGTGGTTTTGAGCGCTTGAGCCAGTGCTCTCAGCCGGCCGCTTCCGCCGCCGCCGAGCCGTTGCCGATCACCAGCCGCAGCAGGATCGGCGCCAGGAAGGTGGTGCCGATCACCATCAGCAGAATCGCCGCCTCCAGCGCGGGGGTGAGGATGCGGGCCTGGCTGCCCAGCCCGAGAAAGATGAGCCCCACCTCACCCCGTGGCATCATCCCCAGCCCCACCACCAGCCGGTTGGTGGGCTCCTTGCTGAGGTAACTCCAGCCGGCGAGCACCTTGCCGATGATCTCCACCGTGAGCAGAAAGGCCGCCACGATCAATCCCTCCCGGTTGGCCGGATCCACGGGGTTGAGCACCGAGAGGTCCATGCCGGTGCCGATCAACACGAAAAACACCGTGGCGAACAGGGCCACCAGCGGCTTGACGGCCTTGTCGATGTCGTCGGTGTGCTTGGAGGCGCTGAGGATCAATCCGGCGGCGAAGGCCCCCAGGGCCGCCTCCAGGCCGATCGCCTGGGCGGCGAAGCAGCAGAGCGTCAACACCAGGAAGCTGGCCACCGCCACATCCCCGGGCGCCTTGAGACGATCCACCACCCAGTCGAAAAGCGGCGCCGCCGTTCGGCTCAACACCAGGGCCACGGCCACGAAGGCCACCGCCGCCAGGCAGAGCTTCAGCAACGGCCCCGCGCTGAAGGCCCCTCCCCCGACGATGGCCACCACCACCGCCAAGATCACAATGCCGAGGATGTCATCCAGCACG
The DNA here is from genome assembly GCA_046340755.1 of Cyanobacteriota bacterium. Lineage (GTDB taxonomy): Bacteria > Cyanobacteriota > Cyanobacteriia > PCC-6307 > Cyanobiaceae > Cyanobium. Next base: position 1,289 of record JBKDSY010000087.1, on the reverse strand, counting down.
GCGGCGCCGATCACGATCTGGCCCTCGCGGCGTTTCAGCCAGCGCAACTCGCCGAACACGCTGGCCGTGATCCCGATCGAGGTGGCGGTCATCGCCGCCCCGGCAAACACCGCCGGAATCAGCGGCACATGAAACAGGTAGTACAAGCCCGCTGTGCCCAGGGCAAAGGGCAACACCACGCCCGTGACGGCCACCTCGATCGGCATCACCGCCAGTGTGTTTGGCGAGCTGCGCTGGCTGAAGCGCAAGGAGGGCCAGATCGTGATCGGCGCCGCCGTGCTGGACGACATCCTCGGCATCGTGATCCTGGCTGTGGTGGTGGCCGTGGTTGGGGGGGGTGCCTTCAGCCTGGGTCCATTGGTCAAGCTCTGCCTGGCGGCGGTGGCCTTCGTGGCGGTGGCCTTGGTGCTCAGCCGCACCGCGGCGCCGCTGTTTGATTGGGTGGTGGATCGGCTCAAGGCGCCAGGGGATGTGGCGGTGGCCAGCTTCTTGGTGCTCACCCTTTGCTGTTTCTCCGCCCAGGCGATCGGCCTGGAGGCCGCCCTGGGGGCCTTCGCCGCCGGGCTGATCCTCAGCGCCTCCAAGCACACCGCCGACATCGACAAGGCCGTGAAGCCCTTGGTGGCCCTGTTCGCCACGGTGTTCTTCGTGTTGATCGGCACCGGCATGGACCTCTCTGTGCTCAACCCCTTCAATCCAGCCAACCGGGAGGGATTAATCGTGGCGGCCTTTCTGCTGGCGGTGGCGATTGCCGGCAAGGTGGCGGCGGGCTGGAGCTATGTGAGCAAGGAGCCCACCAGCCGACTGGTGGTGGGCTTGGGGATGATGCCCCGGGGCGAGGTGGGCTTGATCTTCCTGGGACTGGGCAGCCAGGCCCACATCCTCACCCCGTCCTTGGAGGCGGCGATTTTGCTGATGGTGATCGGCACCACTTTTTTGGCCCCCATCCTGCTGCGGCTGGTGATTGGCAAGGAGCTGTCGCCGGTTGCCCCTTCCGGACCAGCTTGACCCCTCAGCCGCCACCCCCCAACCACCAAGGGCGCCAGCCCCGTGCGCCTGAAGGCCCGGTCGCTCTGGCATGGCTGCCGTCACAGAGGGGTGGGCGGCGAGAAAGGCCACAACGGCACATCCACACGGTGGTGTCGTCGGCCAAGCGCAGCTCGTAGGCGATCCGCCCCGTCCCCAGGTGGGCGCCATCGCAGAACCAGCCATGGCGGGAGCGGCCGCAGCCGCAGAGGTGATGCAGCCCCGCTGGCAGGGGCAGGGCTTCCGGGCCGGCCCCCTCGCTG
>JBKDSY010000086.1:0-6239 GCA_046340755.1 Cyanobacteriota bacterium | reverse complement strand
GATCCAGGCCGAGGATGTGGAACGGGCGGCGGGCCAGGCGGTGAGCGTGCCCCGGGTGGCGGAGGGAACAGCCCCCGCGACCAACGGCAGCGGTGCTCCCCCCCAGGTGGCGGCGGCACCGGCACCGGCGGGCGCGGCCTTTGGCCGGCCTGGAGAGACGGTGGCCTTCAACACCCTGCAGCAGGCGGTGAACCGCAACATGGTGGCCAGCCTGGCCGTGCCCTGCTTCCACGTGGGCTACACCATCACCACCGACAAATTGGATGCGCTTTACAAACAGGTCAAGGGCAAGGGCGTGACCATGACCGCCCTTTTGGCCAAGGCCGTGGGGGTCACCCTCGCCCGCCATCCCCAGGTGAACGCGGCCTGTGGCGAGGCCGGCATGGCCTATCCGGAAACGGTGAATGTGGCCGTGGCCGTGGCCATGGAGGATGGGGGTCTGATCACCCCGGTGCTGGCCCAGGCGGATCGCACCGATCTCTACACCCTTTCGCGCAGCTGGGCGGATCTGGTGACCCGGGCCCGCGGCAAGCAACTCAAGCCCGAGGAATACAGCACCGGCACCTTCACCCTGTCCAACCTGGGCATGTTTGGCGTCGACCGTTTTGACGCGATCCTGCCGCCGGGCACGGGGGCGATCCTGGCGGTGGCGGCCTCACGGCCCACGGTGATCGCGGCCAAGGATGGGTCCATCCGGGTGGGGTCCCAGATGCAGGTCAACCTCACCTGTGATCACCGGGTGATCTACGGGGCCCATGCGGCGGCCTTCTTGAAGGATCTGGCCCAGCTGATCGAAACCAACCCCGAGAGCCTGGCCCTCTGATGGCGAGCGCGGGTCGCCTCCCGGTGGGTCCCCCCGAGGGCTGCCGTTGGCCCGGGGGGCCGCGGTGACTTCCGCGGACGACCGGCTGCTCTCCAGCTACGCGTTTGAGCTGCCCCAGGAGGCCATCGCCCAGCAGCCCGTCGAGCCCCGTCACCGGGCCCGGCTGCTGGTTGTGGAGCCGGGGCAGGGGGCGCGCCATCGCACCGTGTGGGATTGGCCCGAGGAGCTGCGGCCCGGCGACCTGATCGTGGTGAACGACACCCGGGTGCTGCACGCCAGGCTGCGGGCGCGGCGGACCAGTGGTGGGGCCGTGGAGGTGCTCGTGCTCCAGCCCTGGCCTGCCCCCGGGTCGTCTGGCGCCGGCAGCGACTGGCTTTGCCTGTTGAAACCCGCGAGGCGGGTGCGGCTGGGCGAGCGGTTGCTGCTGGAAACTCCGGCGGGCGAGCCCTGCGAGCCGCCGGTGACCCTGCAGGTGGTGGGCCAGGATCCCGCCTCCGGTGGACGGGTGCTGCGGTTTCCGGAGGGCCTGGCGGATGCGGGCGCGATCGAGCCCTTTCTGCGGCGCCATGGCACCGTGCCCCTGCCGCCTTACATCCAGGAGGGCGGCAGCGTGGCGGGGGAGCGGTATCAAACCCGATACGCCGCCCGGCCCGGGGCCGTCGCCGCCCCCACGGCCGGGCTGCACCTGAGTGACGCGCTGCTGGAGCGCCTGCGGGAGCGGGGGGTGGAGCGGGCCACGGTGACGCTCCATGTGGGCCTGGGCACCTTCCGGCCCCTGGAGCAGGAGCAACTGGAGGGGCTGGAGCTCCACAGCGAGTGGGTGGAGGTGAGCCCGGAGCTGGTGGAGGCCGTGGCCGCCGCCCGTGAGCGGGGCGGACGGGTGCTGGCGGTGGGCACCACCTGCGTGCGCAGCCTGGAGGGGGTGGCCGCCCTCCAGGGGGGCGTGTTGCGGCCCCATGCGGGCCCGATCAATTTGGTGATTCAACCCGGATATCGCTTTCAGGTGGTGCAGGGCCTGCTGACCAATTTCCACCTGCCACGCAGTTCCCTGCTGCTGCTGGTGAGTGCCTTGATCGGCCGCGAGCGGTTGCTGGCGCTCTACGGGGAGGCGATCCGCGAGGGCTATCGGTTTTTCTCTTTTGGGGATGCGATGTGGATCGGGCCGGAGGCAGTGCTGGGTGGCGGTGAAAAAGGCCTTACGCTCTGCCCTTGATCGAGCACCATCGCGGCGGCATGACCCTGTCTCTCAAGACCCTGTCCCTCAAGACGGATGGATACGTCGTCTTGCGGCAGGTCATCCCCGCCGACCTGATCGACACCCTGCTGGCCCGGCTGGAGCGGGTGAAGCCGTCGCGGCGCTTTCGCTTTCGCGCCCAGGGCACCAATTCCTTCGAGGGGCCCCTGCTGGATGGGCAAGGGAACCTGCGCAATTCCATCCAAAATCCCCATCTCCTCGGCGCCGTGCCGGGATTTCGGCAGGCGGTGGAGGCGATCATTTTTTCCGAGCCCATTCACGCGGCCCTCAGCGCGGAGCTCGGCGAGGGCACCTTCGTGAATTGGCAAACCATGCTGTTTGACCGCAGCGTGGGCACCAAGGTGCACCAAGACAGCTGGTATCTCGACACGCTGCCCCAGGGCGGCGTGGTGGGGGTGTGGATCGCCCTGGAGGACATCAGCCGGGAGTGCGGACCGTTCAAGGTCTACGAACACACCCAGACCCGGCGGGTGGAGCCCACCGACTACGACTTCGATGCCCTGGAGCAGGATGAACGGTTTCTGAGAGACTTTCCCGGCGCCCGCTGTCAGCGGTTGCTGCTCAACAAGGGGGATGTGATCCTCTGGAACTCCTTTCTTTTCCATGGAGCGGATCTGCCCACCTCCAGCGAGCAGACCCGCAAATCCCTCACGGCCCATTTCTATAAGCACGGTGCGACCCTGCAGGAGCAACCGATCCAGCGGGTGTTTTCCATCTACGACCATGCCCACCCGCGGCCCACGGCGGTGCCGGGCCTGTTGAAGGCCGCCACCATCCACCCCCTGCTCTACAGCGCCCTGTCGATCGGCCTGGCCAATTTGAAGGCCCGCAACCTCACCGGCCGCGGCAGTGACATGAGCGAGATTCGTTCCTTGAGCTGAGGGCTTCCCGGGTTTGTCTTCCATGCCAGGCCAGCCACGGCAGGAGCTGCCGCCATGAGCAAGGGTCCGCCGATTCCCACCCCCAGCAAGGGTTGCGTGGTCTACTGCCGCAGCCACCACCACCTGGTGGAGCAGGTCTGGCCGCCGGAAGAGGAAGGCCGCGACACCGTGGTGCGCCTGGCCTGCCTGGATGACGACGCCAACGGGCAGATCGCCGAGGTGTTTTGGGAGCGGGAAGTGGATGCCCGTGTGCTGGTCCAGAGCACCTGGGAGGTGATCGGCCAGCGGGGCTTCGATGACCCGCTGGTGTTCTCCAGCTACCTGCACACGCTGCAGTGGAACTGCGTGACATCCACCGACCCGGGGTTGTTCCAGGCGCCGCTGCGGGCGGGGATCGATGTGAAGCCTTATCAGTTGGAGCCGCTGCGCAAGGCCCTGCGCATGCCGCGGGTGGCGCTGTTCATCGCCGACGACGTGGGCCTGGGCAAGACGATCGAAGCCGGGTTGATCCTGCGCGAGCTGTTGTTGCGTCAGCGGGTGCAACGGGTGGTGGTGGTGGCCCCGCCATCGGTGGTGCTGCAGTGGCAGGGCGAAATGGAAAGTCGCTTCGGCTTGCCTTTTCAGGTGATGAATCGCGAGTATGTGTCGCGGATGCGGCGGGAGCGGGGCTGGGGCATCAACCCCTGGGCCACCCACACGCGATTCATCCTCAGCCAGGCGCTCGTGAGGAATGAAGACTATGCCGGCCCCCTGCGCGATTGGCTGGGGGATGGCGAGAGGGCCCTGCTGATCCTCGATGAGGCCCACAACGCGGCCCCGGCCAGCGGCTCCAAGATTGCCGTCGACTCCAAGCTCACCCGGGCCATCCGCGGACTGGCCCCGTGCTTTGCGCACAAGCTGTTCCTCTCGGCCACGCCCCACAACGGCCACAGCAACAGCTTCTCCGCCTTGCTGGAAATCCTCGATCCCTCCCGCTTCTGCCGCGGGGTGGCCGTGCGCGACAAGGCCGATCTGGAGCCTGTGCTGGTGCGGCGCCTCAAGGAAGACCTGCGCCGGATCGGCGAGGAGCTGCCCAGGCGCGAGGTGGTGCCCGTGGTGCTGGAGGGCCTGGATCCCTCCACACCCGAGCTGGAGCTGGCCCGCCTGCTCAAGGCCTACCGCAGCCTGCGGGAACAGCGGCTCAAGGGGGCGAGCAGCAAGCAGCGAACCGCCGAGTTGCTGGTGGTGACCAACCTGCAGAAACGGCTGCTCAGCTCGATCGAGGCGTTCCACCGCACCCTGGGGGTGCATGGCGACACGCTGCGGCGGCGCGAGGCCGGCGAGCGCCTGCGCACGGCCCGTGACCCTCAGCAGCTGAAGCTGCTGCGGCAGGGCATCGACGGAGACGACGAGCGCGCTGAAGCTGATGAAGACAGCGTGGAGCGGGAGGCGGAGCAGGAGCATCGGCTGGCCCTGGCCACCACCGAACTGGGCGCAGGGCCAGAGGAATGGGCGCTGCTCAAGGACATGCAGCGGATCAGCGAGCGCGCACGGCATGGGCCCGATGCTCGGATCCACTACCTGCGCCGCTGGATCCAGCAGCATCTCTGCCCGGATCTGGGGGAGGAGGGGGCCCGGTGGAACAGCCAGCGGCTGTTGATCTTCACCGAATACGCCGACACCAAGCGCTGGTTGCAGGAGCAGCTCGAATCGTTGATCGCCGGGAGCGACCGGGAACGGGAACGCATCGCCACCTTTCATGGCGGCATCAGCGACGAGAAACGGGAAGCCCTCAAACGAAGTTTCAACAGCCCGCCAGAGCTGGATCCGCTGCGCATCCTGATCGCCACCGATGCGGCCCGGGAAGGGGTGAACCTGCAGAACCACTGCCGTGATCTGTTCCATTTCGACGTGCCCTGGAACCCGGGGCGGATGGAACAGCGCAATGGCCGCATCGACCGCACCCTGCAGCGGGCGCCCGAGGTGTTCTGCCATTACTTCGTTCTCGCTGACCGCGAGGAGGACCGGGTGCTCGATGTGTTGGTCAAGAAGACCGAGGAGATCCGCAAGACCCTGGGCTCCCTGCCGCCGGTGGTGGTGGGGCGGCTGAATGAACTGTTGGCCAAGGGGATCAACCCCACCGCCATCAACGAGGTGATGGAGCAGATCCGGGGCGTGGATCAGGAGGAGGGCACCCAGCGCCGTCAGGCCCTGATCAACCTGGAGCTGGAAGACAACAGCCGCGCGCGGGACCACGAGCTCCGCCAGCAGGTGGATCGCCTGAAGAAGGCCCTGCGGAAGTCGGAAGACTGGCTCCACTTCAGCCGTGATCTCTTCCGCGATGCGCTGAACACCAGCCTGCGCGTCAGCGCCCAGGGGAGCGGAGCAACCCCGCAGCTGAAACCCAGGGATCCCGCGGAGGCCCGGGAGGATCCCGAGCGGGCCGAATGGATCTTCCCGGCGGCGGATGAGCTGCCCGGCGGCGAGCAGAGCTGGGGGGATGTGCTGGATGCGCTGCGGCGCCCACGCCAGCCCGGCGAGAAGCTCTGGGAATGGCGACGCACCACGGTGCCCCAGCCGGTGGTGTTTCAAGACCCCAAGGAGGTGAATGCCGACCGGGTGCACCTGCATCTGGAGCACCCCCTGGTGCAGCGGCTGCTCAACCGCTTCCTGGTGCGGGGGTTCCAGGGCGAGGAGCTGTGTCGGGCCGCGGTGATCGCCACCCATGACGACACCGCCAAGCTGATCCTGTTAGCCCGTCTGTCGCTGTATGGCCACGGCGCCGCTCGTCTGCATGATGAGGTGCTGGAGTTGGTGGCCGAATGGGACCCAGCAGATCCGAGCCGACGGTTGCGGGTGCTGAACGCCACCAAGACCGACATGGCCCTGGCCGACCTGGACACCAGCCTGCGCGAACGCCTGCCCTCGGTGGATGAAGCCATCCAGCGCCAGCTGAGGGCTCAACTGCCAGCGGATGTGGCCCAACTCAAGAACCGACTGGAAGCCTTGGCGGCCGATCGGGCTGAGCGCGCCAAGGGTCAGCTCAGCAGGCGCGCCGAGGATGAGGCCAACGCCTTTGTGAAGGTGCTGCAGGAGCAGCGGGAGCGGATCCTCAAGACCCGCACCAAGCACGACAGCGAGGTTGAGCAGCTGGCTTTCGGCTTCCTGATCAGCAACAAAGCTCCGCAAGCCCCCAGACGCCTCGCCAACCAGCCGCTACACTAGTACTAGTGCACTGTTGGAGGTCCATCGCGTGCCCCAGAACAAAATCCAGTACCAAGAGGGGCTTTCCCTTTCCGAT
>JBKDSY010000085.1:0-2088 GCA_046340755.1 Cyanobacteriota bacterium | reverse complement strand
CATTTGCTTCGTCAATGAAAGACGACATCAACGATTTTTCCACCGACTGCGTCGAAGCCTTCCCCTTCCCCACCGCCCTCCTCGATTCCGCCGCCAGCGATCCCGCCGAAACCAGCGACGGCCTGCTGCAGCTGTGAGCGCTCCACCAAGAGATGGATCAGGCGGTGCTGGCCGCCTACGGCTGGAGCGATGTGCTCCGGCCTGGCCCTGGCAACAGCCCCTGCGGCTTCGGCCTCGACGACCTCGATCTCGAAGACGACATCCAACTCCCCGATGACATCCAGGAGCGCATCGGGGCTGGGTCAGAGACGAGTGGCGAGCTGTTCTTCTGGGACGCCGGCGACGCCCTCGATTTCCAGGGCCAGCTGCAGGCCACCGGCGCCAGCAGCGGCCGCCGCAAACTCCGCTGGCGTTACCGCTGGCCTGATGCCGTCCGCGACGATGTGCACGCTCGGCTGTTGGCGCTGAATGCCGAGCGCTATGCGGAGGAGGTGGCGCTGGGGTTGCACAGCAAGGGGGCAAATCAGGCGGCGAGGGCGGGCAGGGCAAGCGGAGGTAGCGCCGCCACAGAGGGCAGGCGGCGGGGGCGGCCGCCCAAGGCCAGTCAGGTGGGCGAGACTGGGGCCAACCACAGCGAGCAGATGGGGTTGGGGGTATGAGCCAGCACGATCACGACATGGCAGCGCTCCCGCTCACCAAGCCCCAACTCGCGGTCATCACGGCAGCCTGCAGCCAACACCACGTTTCACGCCTCTATTTGTTTGGTTCGCTGCTGCGCCCTGATTACCGCCCAGGTCAGAGCGACATCGACCTGCTGGTGGAGTTCCAACCGCTGGAACCCAGCGAGCTTGTCGATGCCTACTTCGGGCTCGAGGAACAGCTCCCAGGCAGCCGTGGCACGCCTGTGGCTCTGGTCATGGCCGATGCCGTGCGCAACCCCTACGTGCGCCGAGACATCGAAGCTTCAAAACAGCTGATCTATGAAGCGTGATCCTCGCGCCTTCCTCAGCGATGTGATCGAGGCTGGACAAGCCATCCAGCAGGCCGTCGCTGGCATCAACCTCGATGATTACCGCGATAGCCGCCTGATTCGCTCGTCTGTTGAGCGGGAGTTCACGATCATCGGTGAGGCACTGAATCAACTCTCTCAGCGAGACGAGGAACGATTTGCCCAGATCGATCAGGCACCACAGATCATCAGCTTTCGCAATAAGATCACCCACGAGTACGTCATCATTAATGACCGACTGGTCTGGGGGGTTATCCAGGACAACCTGCCTGCACTTCTCAAGCAGTGCGCTCAGCTCTTGAACGATCTTGATGGAGAGACAAGCTGAATCCATGGACTAAGCCGAAGCCACCGTTGAAGAACCCGTCAGGACGATCGAGCGCGGGGAGCTGCATGCCCCCGGCGCCATCAGCGGCCGCTCCAAGCTGCCATGGCGCTACCGCCGGCCCGATGCCGTGCTGGCCCGCCTGTTGGCGCTGAATGCCGAGCGCTATGCGGAGGAGGTGGCGCTGGGGTTGCACAGCAAGGCGGCGAAGCAGGCGGCGAAGGCAGTGGTGGTGGTGCCGGCGGGAAACGCCGGGGCCGTCCCCCCAAAGCCAGCCAGCCAGGCGAGACTGGGGGCGATCACAGCGAGCAGATGGGGTTGGGGTTATGAACAACCAGGCAGCCACCACCGCACCCACGCCCGCAGACCTCCTGTCCCTGTTGCGGTCTCACAGGGAAAGCTGGGAGAAGCGTTTCCATCTGCGGCGCATCGGCCTGTTCGGCTCCACCGCCCGCAACGAGGCCACCGCGGCCAGTGATGTGGACGTGTGGGTGGAACTCGATCCCCTCACCCCCTTCGCCACGGTGCATCTGAAGCAGGAGCTAGAGGCGCTTCTGCAGCGGCCCGTTGATCTGGTGCGCCTTCGCGAGCGCATGAACCCCGCCCTGCGCCAGGCCATCCTGCGGGAGGGTGTCAGCGCGTGAGCGGCGACCTCCCGCTGCTGCTCACCCCGCTGCGCCAGTCCCTGGAGCGGATCGAGCGCAAGGCCCGCCCGCGTGGAAGGGAGCCATGGGCTTTCGCGATGTGATCGCGC